>JAQGOV010000169.1 GCA_028293425.1 Verrucomicrobiales bacterium | reverse complement strand
CAACGGTATTGTTGGAATACTGCATGCTCACAAGCATCAGTGTTGGCCCGGCTGGCAAAATAGATTCGAAATCAGCCATGTCTCCAACCGTATTCAGACCTGTATTTATGGCAACCTGATTTGGACCCAAGGCTGGGTCGGTGGCCGAAGTGATGGTGTTCGGCGTGTGAGCTGTGGCAAACGAGGCAGCCCCCAGGAGAGTAACAACGGTCCAGCGGTTTGAATAGTCCGGCGTGCCGGCGCGGACAGCACTTGCCTTGAGACTATACCTTTTGGAAGCACTGACGCCGAAAAAAATGTTTGTGACAGCCGCAGTGGACCCCAAGAGCTCCATCGACGAATCTCCTGACCCCGCGAAATCGACAAAACCGTAAAACGTGTTGTAAGCTGGCGTGCCCGAGGCTGGAAGGCCGGCTGTGCTGGGATTGGGAAAAGAAACTCGTGACCCCGCAACATTCACTTGGTTGGTTTCGAGCTGGAGAGTGACTCCCACGGTATTCCCAGAATTGATGTCTCGGAGTGTCAGAACCCTCCCGCTGTTGGTACGGACACTCCAAGTAGTAGCATTTGTGGACGTGCCTACCCCAGGAGCCTGATCATTGAAGGCGACAAATTGTGCCTGGGCAACACAATGCAGACCAACGACGGCAGCGAAAACGGCTGTCCAGCGGACGACTGAAGTGCACAAGGATTTTTGAGTCACAAAAGGCTTGCTCTGAATAATTCAACACCGCAATTGGAACAGAAGACGGAAGTTCCGCATGCAAACGTTAGCTCGGGCGATGGAAGGAAACTTATAGGATGCCCGGCAAGCTTGCAATAAAATAAGTAAAAACCAACCACAACTCGAAAATGAACCGTGGTTGGCAGCCCAAACGCGTGGGGATGGTCGCAGTCTATAATTTTGCGTGCCCTGCGGCTTTCGGCGCTTTGGGGCGGCTTGGCCAACCGAGAGCGTCGGTGTGCTCCTTAACCCGCTCGGAAGGCGGCCAAGTATAATGACAATGGGTGCAGTAGAACTCCGTGCGGGTCATGCCCAGTTTACAAATTACTGCATAAAAAGTTGGGAGTATAAATTTGCGGGTGAATTGGGGGTAATCCACTTCCGAGGAGCCGCACTCAGGACAATGGATGGCATTGGTGAGGAGATTCTCCTCGGTGCCCCATTTTTCCAGAAGGTCTTTTGTCCTCTGATAATCGGCTTTGTGTACCTGCACTTTGATGCCTGCCAAAGGTTGAGAGATGAACCAATACTTTTGCACCTTGCGTTCATCGTGGAGGGTGGAAGGGATTCCAGCGTCGGCCAAGCGTTTAACAATTATCTGGGCATCCTCAGGCTCGTTGTAGGTCAAAACAGTTATTGCATCCATAAACCTTCCCTTTCTTATAAACCCTGCCTCACCACCAAACGAAAATCCAATAGAAGTTTAACCGCTGAGCGGAGCCCGAATGCACGAAAACGCAAAATTTAAGCGAAGTTGAGGATGGTTGGAGACAAAACATCCTGGAAAAGATTAGATAGAACTTGGTATTCCCCCGGGCCCGGAAGCCTGAGGGGCGAGTTCGACGGGTGGGGTCGCTTCCGGACGAGGGGCTTTCCCAATTAATTGGAGGAAGGTTTGACCATCGATGGTTTCCTGCTTCAAAAGTTCAGCAGTCACCAAGTCCAACTGATCCCGATGGACTGACAAAATTTCGTTCGCTTCGGCATACGATTGATCGAGCAGTTTTTTCACTTCCTCATCGATCTGCTGCGCGGTTTTCTCGCTGCAATCACGCTGGAACTGTCCATCTCCCCCGGCAAGGAACATCGGGCCCTGGCGCTGAGCGACGCGGGCAAGTCCCACAGTCTCGCTCATGCCGAAGAGGCAGACCATTTGGCGGGCCATGGCCGTGGCGCGTTCCAGGTCATTCTCGGCGCCTGTCGTAACGTCAGCAAACACCTGCTGCTCGGCGGCTCTGCCCCCCAGCAGGCCACGAATGCGATCCACGAGTTCGGAGCGAGTCATGAGGAACTGGTCCTCGGCTGGAAGCTGCATGGTGTAGCCGAGAGCAGCGCGGCCGCGGGGGATAATGCTGATCTTGTGGACGGGGTCCGCGTGTTCGCTATGAGCGGCAACCAAAGCATGGCCAACCTCGTGAAAGGCAACCCGTCGCTTTACCTGGTCCGTGAGACGGCGGCTTTTGCGCTCTGGACCGGCGACAACTTTCTCCACTGCTTCCTCCAAATCAGGCTGGCCGATCCTACGAGCATGCCTGCGAGCGGCCAAAAGGGCGGCTTCGTTGACAGCGTTGGCCAGATCAGCCCCTGAAAACCCAGGCGTAGCTCGGGCAACCTTTTGCAAGTCCACATCGGTATCGAGGGGCACGTTGCGGGTATGGACTTTGAGGATAGCCTGGCGTCCTTCCAAATCCGGAGCATCGACCACGACCTGCCGGTCGAAGCGCCCAGGACGCAGCAACGCACGATCGAGGACATCGGGCCGATTGGTTGCGGCAAGGAGAATGACTCCAGCATTGGCTTCGAATCCGTCCATTTCGACCAGTAACTGGTTTAGGGTTTGCTCCCGTTCGTCGTTGACGGCTCCTACATGAACACCACGCTGGCGACCAATGGCATCCAATTCATCTATAAAAATGATGCACGGGGCCTTGGCCTTGGCCTGTTGGAACAGATCGCGGACGCGGGAGGCGCCGACGCCCACGAACATTTCAACAAAATCGCTTCCGCTCATGGAAAAGAACGGGACATGGGCTTCGCCAGCGACGGCCCGGGCCAACAACGTTTTGCCGGTCCCGGGCGGGCCGACGAGCAACACGCCTTTTGGGATTTTGGCACCGATGGCTTTATAACGATCGGGATTTTTGAGAAAGTCCACCACCTCGTGCAGCTCGTATTTGGCTTCCTCGCAGCCGGCCACATCGTTGAAAGTGACTTTGGTTTCTTTATCCACCACAAGCCGAGCCTTGCTCTTGCCAAAGCTGAGGATGGATTCTCCAGCTTTGCCCATTCTGCGGCTGAGCATAGACCAGATAAAGACCATAATGGCGATCGGAAATAGCCAGGAGAGAAGAAACTGGGTAAGCATACTGGGGCGCTCGCCCGTGAATTTAACGTTCGCTTTTTCCATCTCCTTTACAAGATCGGGATCTTCCACCCGAACAGTGCGGAAGAAAAAGCGGTTCGGATCGCCCCTGACTGGGACTGTAATGGGAGGAGCTGGCTTGGCTGGAGGTTTGGCCTGAGCGTCCGAGGCAGCTTCCGTCGGCAATTGAATGCGGCCTTCAATCGTTTCCTCCTTAACGACGCATTCGGTGATATTGCCATGACGCAAGCGGTCTTTAAACTCGCTGTACGGAATAGTTCGGACGGTGATCTGGCCAAGAACGCTTTGCCAGACCCAGAGCGTGACAAAGACCAGAACCAAATACCAAATAGGAAAATTCCATGGCCCCTTGCGGCGGAACATGTCTTTCAGTGGCGGCTGGCCGTTTTTATCTTCTGCCATATTTGCGTGCGCGCGAACAACACGGCTACTGAAGAATACGGGTCTCCGGATAGTTTGTCAGCTTGGTATCTTTCCTGATGTAGCCGAAGAGATTTGCCCGTAAGCAGGTAGGGTTTCGCCTCATAAGCAGGGCACGAAGAAGGTTCAAATTGTTTCAATTGTGCTCGGCTGCTACTGTGCGCCTCGAATGACAGGTTTGAAGCTCCTGGATAAGACATATGGCACCGCGGCCGAGAATCTCGCTTGCGACGAAGCTTTGCTGGACGCGTGCGATTCCGGTTCGGGGCCGGAGGTGCTCCGTTTTTGGGAACCAGAGCAGCATTTTGTCGTGCTGGGTTACGCGAACAAGGCGGCGGTGGAGGTCAATCTGGACGGCTGCCGGGAAAGGCATGTCCCCGTTCTGCGGCGATGCAGCGGCGGCGGAGCTGTTCTGCAAGGGCCTGGTTGCTTTAATTATTCTCTCATCCTTAGGTTCGAAGACACCCCTGCCCTCCAAAGCATCACGGACGCGAATTGCTCGATCATGAAGCGCAATCGCGATGCTTTATCCCCGCTGCTGACACACACGGTGGCAATTCAGGGCACCACCGATTTGACGGTTGGCGGCCTTAAATTTTCCGGCAATTCGCAACGGCGGAAGAAACAATCCTTGTTGTTTCACGGGACGTTCCTGGTGAACTTCGACTTGGACCTCGTGCAAGCGTGCCTGCGGCAACCTTCCAAAGAGCCTGATTACCGCCAGCAGCGCTCGCACAGCGATTTCCTAACCAATCTGAAGATTCCGGTGGCAGCGATCAAAGGTGCGCTCCAAAAGGCGTGGCCTACGGTTGGAGGAAACGACCTGGTCTTCGAGAGCACCATGCAACGCCTGACCGTTGAAAAATATTCACAAGAGGATTGGAACTTGAAATGGTAAAAATTCCTCCTTCGCAAAGCGGAGGTTTTGAAACTATCTTCTGGGTCGATGGCAGTGCGTGGCAGGAATGAGGGAAAAGCGCGCCATGGTTTGCGGTATCATCCGCTCCATAGGCAGAGCAACCTGATCGCTTTCCTATTCATATTCGCTTCTCTGTTGTTCAGGCTCCCCACTTTGGCCGCAGGGACTAATCACTTAAAGCCGGCCGTGGTCAAAGTCTCAGGAAACGGATGGCTGCTGGGAGATCGACGGATGAAGCAGATGCTTCGGACTTTGGAAGGAGATGACCTGAAGCGAGAGTTCCTGGATGCGGGAACGATTGAAGACAGCGCCTTGATCCTTGTCTCGCAGTTGCGCAAAGAAGGGTATCTCAAGCCGTCAGTGGTGGTAGAACTCACGCTGGCTGATGGACGAAAGGACAGCGTGCGATGGAGCGACCGCATCGAGCCTCCCCTGCCCCGCGATCTGAAGGTTCGGAAGGCGCATTTCAAACTCAAGAAGGGAGTGCTTTACCATTTTGAGGATCTCAAGTTCGAAGGCTTAAAAAGCATCCGGGAGAAAAACGCGCGCGGCTACTTTGTGGAAACAGGAGTGCTGCTGCATTTACGCTCCACCCGCGTCTTTACTCCAGACCGGTTGAATCGCGGATTGAACAATTTGGTGGAGGAATTACAGCGACTCGGATTTGAACAGGCTGTAGCGAAGGCCAGCGGCGTTGAGCAAAATCCAACGAATGGTGCCGTCCGGGTATTGATTAGTGTGCAGGAAGGGCTCAAATCGAGGGTGCGGTCGCTACGAGTGGAACGACTCGGGGAGACGCAACTGATCTCGACGAACCAGGTTTACTCCACGGTGTGGCTGCAGGATTTCGTGCAATCGCTCAAAGCGACCAACTATCACCGCGGATATCCGGACACTAAGGTCACGGTAACGAATCTGTCCAGAACAGTAACGAGCAGCAACGTGGCGCTGTTGGATTTATTGGCGCAGGTAAATCCCGGTTCTCTGGTGCATATTGGAAGCGTTCAATTCCAAGGGCAAACCAATACACGAATGTCCACGCTCACGGGCCGGGTTCCCCTGCATCACGGCGACCTGCTTGACCGAGTGAAGGCCGAGGAGGGTCGAACCCGGCTGGCGCGGCTGGGGGTTTTTGATTCCGTCCGGCTCAGCTATGATCGGGAGGACGAGGAAACGCGGGACGTTATTTATGAGGTCCGGGAAGCCAAGCGGACGGAGGTGAATTTGCTTTTTGGCTATGGGAGTTACGAGTTGTTGCGGGGCGGTTTCCAAATCGAGCAATACAACCTGTTTGGCCTGGCCCATCACGCCCAACTCCGAGCCATTCAGTCTTTCAAGGCTTCCCGCGGTGACTTCACCTACACGATCCCGGAAATGGTCGGACAGGACATCGATTTTGTATTGAATGGGTTTTGGTTGCGACGGGAGGAAGTGTCTTTTACAAGACAAGAATACGGAGGCGGGGCAGGTTTGCACCGGTTCTTCAAGCCCATCGCAACGGATGTGAATTTGAGATATAACTACCAGGTTTTGAATGCGTCCGAATTGGATCCAAACCTGGCGGCTGTAGGCCCTTTGAACCCAAGTGTGGGCGCAATCATCCTGGATGTGAGGCACGATCGGCGGGATAATCCTTTGTATCCTTCTCGTGGTTACAAAATTTTCGGGACACTGGAATCGGGCTCCCAATATTTAGCGGGCGATGTGAATTATGAGCGGCTGGAAATCGCCGCTTCCTTCCATCAACCCCTGGGCGGAGGACGAATGCTGAGCCTGGGACTCAGTCATGGGCTGGCGGCGGCATTGGGAGCTAGTTCTCTCAACTTGCCGTTTAACAAGCGGTTCTTTCCAGGAGGGGAGAGTTCCATTCGCGGTTACCAGGACGGGGAAGCCGCGCCTAGAGATGCATTTGGGCGAATTATCGGAGCAGAGACTTACGTTTTAGGGACAGTGGAAATGGAGCAGGCGATCACAGCGAAATGGTCGATTGTGGCATTCTCGGACTCCATTGGTTTTGCCCAGGCAATCCGCGCCTACCCGTTCGACGAGAACCTGTACTCCGTGGGCGGGGGGCTCCGTTGGAAAACAATTGTCGGCCCGGTGCGGGTGGAGTATGGCCACAACCTGAACCCGCGGCCAGGAGATCCAAAAGGAACGCTGCACTTCTCCCTTGGGTTCCCCTTTTGACGGTTCGCACTTATTTCTTCGCCGGTTGAATCGAGCCATCCCCCAGGACAACATGGCCGTGCACGGGACAGCGAAAGGCCGGCGATTGGGCGATGTCCGCCTCTTTTTTTCCGGGCACGAGGAACTCATAGGAGATGTTCCGCGGGCCGAGTTCAGACCAACCGCTAGCCCTGGATTTACGGGAATCGCTGCTGCAAACGAGGACCTTGGGCGTGACCAGTTCATTCGACATCGAGAGGTAATCCATGGGAAAAACGTTGTTGTGGTCCATCGAATACATGCGTGCGGCCAGGCTAATCTGCTTGAGATTGGTGATGCATTCGGCTTTCGGCCCGCGGTTTTTAAAAATCGCTGGCAACAGGACACCACCTACAAAGACGGCCGCCAGAGCGACGCTCGATACGATGATGCCAGCCTTGGCCAATCCTTTGCCTTTCAACCTGCCGGAGTCGCGATTGATTTTCTTCGTGGAAACAATTCCCAGGATTAGCCCTATGATGGCAGTGATTCCACAGGTGACAAATCCCAGGATCCCCAGGACAAGTGAACTCGTCGCCAGGCTGCTGGTTTGCGGCGGCTTGGCAGGAACTGCGGATATGGGAGGGGGATTGGAAGCGCCTGTGGTGACGAGAAGATCAGCGAATTCAGGAAACGAGGAAAGCGGTTTCCACTCCTCGGTCCCTTCGAGCCGAATCAAACTGGAAGCCACGAGACGTCGATTCCGAAACCAATCCCGCACCACATCGGCGGAGATTGGGCCGTATTCGTTCTGATCAGCGCCCCGGACTCGATACATAGCGTATTAAACGAGCACACCTTTGACCACGTCGCCATGAACATCGGTTAAGCGATAATCGCGGCCCTGGAAACGATAGGTCAGCTTGGTGTGGTCAAGGCCGAAGCAATGGAGGATCGTGGCCTGGAGATCGTGGACATGCACTTTGTCTTTAGCGACGTGGTAGCCGAGCTCGTCCGTTTCACCATAGGCAGTCCCGCCCTTGATGCCGCCACCGGCCATCCAGAGGGAAAAACAATGCGGATGATGATCGCGTCCAAGAAGCTTGGAGCCATTGCGCTCCTCGTTCATTGGGGTGCGCCCGAATTCCCCGCCCCAAATAATCAGGGTGTCATCGAGCATGCCACGCTGCTTGAGATCCTTGACGAGCGCGGCGGAAGCCTGGTCGGTTTCTTTGCAGCGCGCGGGCAGCGCGGTCATCAGATCATCGCCGGGACTGGTGCCATGGCTGTCCCAGCCCCAATGAAAGAGTTGCACGAAGCGGGTGCCGCGCTCGAGCATGCGACGCGCGAGGAGGCAGTTGTTCGCGAAGGAGACCTTCCCCGGCTCCACGCCATAAAGCTTTTTGATCGCTTCAGGCTCTTTCGAAATGTCCATCAGTTCGGGAACGCTCGCCTGCATGCGGTAGGCGAGTTCGTACTGGGAAATGCGGGTAATGGTTTCCGGGTCGCCCACTTCCTTCAACTGCATCTCGTTCAGATCCTTCAGCGCATCCAAAGACTGCCGGCGCACGTCGGAACTCATGCCCGGTGGATTCGAGACGTAGAGGACGGGGTCGCCCTGGGAGCGGCACTGGACCCCTTGGTAAATGGTGGGCAGGAAACCACTGCCCCAGAGTGAAGACCCGCCGTCGGGCGTTTTGCCGCCGGACACGAGCGCAACGAAGCCTGGAAGGTTTTGGCTCTCGCTGCCGAGGCCATACGTCAGCCAGGCACCCATGCCTGGACGCCCCTGGCGCGGGGATCCGGTGAAAATGAAAATCTGGGCCGGGGCGTGATTGAACTGATCCGTGTTCATGGACCGGATGAGGCAAATGTCGTCAGCCACGCTGCCAATGTGCGGGATCAGCTCGGACATTTCCGTTCCGCATTGGCCGTAGCGTTTGAAATTGTGCGGTGAGCCCAGCATCTTGGGCACCCCCTTGATGAAGGCGAAGCGCTCCTTTTTATAGAGCGAATCGGGGCAAGGCTGACCGTTTAATTCCTTCAACTTGGGCTTGGGATCGAACAGGTCCAGATGCGACGGCGATCCAGCCATATGAATGTAGATGGCACGCTTCGCTTTGGCTGGGAAATGCGGAGGCTTCGGCGCAAGCGGATTGACCAGGTCTGGCGATGCGCCGAAAAGATCGTTTTTAAATAACGAAGCGAGTGCTAGCCCGCCAATGCCGACGGACATGCGTCCGAGAAACTGGCGGCGCGTCGTGGCGAGGAGGCTTTCGCGGTTGTATTCGTTGACGAAGGAATTCATATCATCCTTTGGTAATCATTTCGTCCAGGTTGAGCAGGACGTTTGCGACGACGGTCCAGGCCGCGAGTTCGGATAGGTCTGTACCGGATGGGGCTTTACCGAGTTCGCTGGTGGACATTTTTTCGGCGGCTTTGGCGTCTTTTCGGTAATTACTGAGCTCGGTTTGGTAAAGGTTGATGAGACGCTCAATTTCCTTTTGCTTTGGAGAGCGGGACAAGCAGGTGCGGAAAGCGAAGGTGACTCGTTCCTTTAAGTCGGCGGAGGGCTGACTGGCGACTCGCCGCGCCAGCGCCTGGGCTGCCTCGACAAAGGCGGGATCATTCAATGTGTTGAGCGCTTGCAAAGGTGTGTTCGAGCGCGAGCGTTTGAGGACGCAGTACTCGCGGCTCGGGGCATCAAAGGAGGCCATCATCGGATACGGCGTGGTGCGGCGCCAGAAGGTGTAAAGGCCGCGCCGGTATTTATCTTCGCCGGGACTGGTCGTCCACTTGTCACCGCTGTAAACCACCTGCCAGAGGCCGTCTGGTTGCGGCGGCATCACGCTGGGCCCGCCGATCTTGTGACTGAGCAGCCCGCTCACCGTCAATGCCTGGTCGCGGATCATTTCCGCCTCCAGCCGGACGCGCGGTCCGCGAGCCAGGAGTCGATTATAAGGATCTTTGGCCAGCAGTTCGGGGCTGACCTTGGAGGATTGACGGTAGGTCGCGGAGGTCACGATCAGTTTGTGCATCGCCTTCATGTCCCAGCCAACGCGCATGAACTCGGTGGCGAGCCAGTCGAGCAGTTCCGGGTGCGAAGGCGGTTCGCCCTGCTTGCCGAATTCCTCGACGGTTTCAACGATGCCTCTGCCGAAGTATTGTTCCCAAAAGCGATTCATCATCACGCGGGCCGTGAGCGGGTTATTGGTGTCTACGAGCCAGCGGGCCAGACCGAGGCGAGTCTGGGGCTGGTCTTTTGGGAACGCATGGAAGGCGGCAGGCGTGCCGGTCGTTACCTCCTCGGCAAGGCTCAGGTACGCGCCGCGCAAATGGCGGTGAGTCTTGCGGGGTTTTTCAAGTTCGGCCATCACGCTCGTGATTGGAAGGGAGTCGGAGAACGTCTTTTCCGCTTTCTTGGCCGCGGCCAAAGCCTCACGCACCTCCTTGAGTTCCGGAGAAATGCTCAGGAAATAGTCTTTGATTTTTGCCTTTTGCTTGTCGTCGCGTTTCGCCGACCCAGTGAGCAGGATGGTCCGAATATCCTCGGGCAGACCGGGAGCCGGGCCGACCGTTTTGGCGGATGTCACCGAGAGACGGAACCTTTCGAGGTTCGCCCGCGGAAATTTATCCGAGTGGCGAAAGGTGAAAGTTATGTTGGCTTCCTCAACCAGTTCGAGCGGCTTGGCTAAGGTAAAGTAGGCATTCCGGCGAATGCGGTTCTTCTTGTCAGCGGCCCCAATGGCCCAGCCGCCTCCCTTGCCGGAGATCACATTCTCAATTTCAAAATCCTTCTGCGAAAAGTCGGCGGTCGCTTTCTTGAACGACAAGGGTTGATCCTGTGCGCCTAACCTCGCCTCGAACTTCTTCAGGACGAAACTGCCGTTGGTGTGACGTCCCAA
>JAQGOV010000141.1 GCA_028293425.1 Verrucomicrobiales bacterium | reverse complement strand
TCGTTGAAGCTGGTAAAGGTGCAGTGAGGACGTGAGGCGTAAAGCGTGACTCGAATTGGAAGGAGCTAACGACTCACACCCTCGGTCAGCGACCAGCTAGGCCGGATTTCTTCGTCGGGGTCGAGGGCCGGTTGCCCTCGTTGAAGTTTTAGCTCCCCAAGAATGCCGATCATGGCGGCATTATCCGTGCAGAGTTCTCTTTCAGCAAGCCGCAGGCTGAAGCCATGGCGTTCGCAGGCTTTGGCCAGTTCCGCGCGCAGGGAGCGGTTGCAGGTGACGCCACCAGAGGCGGTGACGCATTTAACGTTGAGCCGCTTTGCTGCACGGATGGTTTTGACAACGAGCACATCTACAATTGCAGCCTGGACGCTGGCGCAAAGGTCTTTTAAGGCCTTGGGGTCGTCGGCCAGGCTGGGGTTCTTTTGCAGAAAATAACGGACGGAGGTTTTCAAGCCCGCGAAGCTGAAATCATCTCCTGGGTCCTTCAGCAGGGGCCTGGGGAAGTCATAAGCCTTTGGATTTCCTTCCGACGCGAGACGGTCCATAACAGGACCTCCGGGGTAGGGGAGCCCGAGGAGCTTGGCCGCTTTATCGAAGCACTCACCCGCGGCATCGTCGAGAGTGGAGCCCAGCACTACATGGTCCAGCAAGGCTCGCACGTGCACCAGCAGGGTGTGGCCGCCGCTCACGATGAGGGAGACGTTCGGCTGAAAGGCCTCAAAATGGGCAACCGAGGGCTGACCGGAAATCCAGGGAGAATACAGGTGGGCTTCGTGGTGATTCACGCCGATCATCGGCACCTCCAAAGCAAAAGCGAGCGCTTGCGCTGCCTTGAGTCCAATCAAAAGCGCGTTGGGCAATCCGGGGCCCTGGGTAGCAGCGACAGCATGGAGGTCTTTTGGCTCCAGACCGGCCTTTTCCAAGGCGGCCCTCGCGGCCGGCAGCCAATTCCTCAAATGCTCCCGCGTGGCGAGTTCCGGCACGACGCCGCCGTATTCCTGATGCAATTGAATTTGGGAAGCGACTACATTGGACAACACCCGGCCGTTTTGGATAACGGCCACGCTTGTTTCATCGCATGAAGTCTCAATTGCGAGCAGGTTCATAAAATAGAAAAGCGGACGCTGACCAGGTCAACGCCCGCTCTGAATGTATCAAGTTCTTACTTAACCGCTACCTTTTCACTCTTAGCTACGTCGCGTTTCGGCTTTTCAACCCCAGGAGCGCGCTTGGTGTAGAGGGCGATGCCCTTGAGCAGGTCCATGGCCCGGTCCAATTGCGGGTCATGCGCATTTTTGATGCGGTCCTGGTCTTTGATATCCAGCGTTTCCAACGCGCCTGGAGTGCGCTTGAGATAAACATCCCGCTCTTCGTCGTCACTCATGCTGACCACGATATCCGGGGTGATGCCCTTCTCATGAATCACTTTATGGCTTGGGGTATAATACTTGGCAGTGGTCAGGCGCAGGGCTGAACCGTCCTGGAGCGGCAGAATGCTTTGGACGGAGCCTTTGCCGAAGGTTTGCTCGCCCACAATCACGGCCTTGGTCAGGCCGAGGGAAGTGGTGTCTTGCAAGCAGCCGGCGACGATTTCCGAGGCGCTGGCGCTGCCATTGTTCACGAGAATCACCATGGGTAGATTTGCGTGCTTGTCGCGGCCGGTGGCGTGATACTCGGACTTCTGCTTGGCATCGCGGCCTTCCGTGGAAACAACCAACTGGCCGCGAGGGAGCCATTTTTCACAAACTTTAACCGCCTGGTCGAGCAGCCCGCCCGGGTTTCCGCGGAGGTCGAGAACGAGCGATTCGGCTCCCTTGGCTTCGAGCTTGCGTAAACCGTCTTCCAGGTCAGAAGCGGTGGCTTCGCCAAATTGGACAATGCGGACGTAACCAACATTATTCTCGCTCAAAGGGAACTCGCGCTTGCCGTTGATGTCCTTAACGGTATCGACTTTGATCTGGGCGCGGGTCAATTTATAATCCTTCATCTGGCCATTGGCGGGGCGCATAATGGTGACGGTCACATCCGACCCCGGTTCCCCGCGCAACTTCTTGACTGCATCCTGCAGCGAGAACTTCTCGGTGCTGCGGCCGTCGATCTTGATGATGCGGTCCCCGGAAATGATGCCTGCCTTGAAGCCCGGAGTATCCTCCATGGGCGAGACGACCGTCAGATAATTATCCTTCATGGAAACCACAATGCCGACACCACCGAATTCGCCCTGGGTATCTTTTCTGAGGTCATCATATTTGATGGGCTCCATGAACTCACTGTGAGGGTCCAAGGTATTGAGCATGCCTCTCAGCGCACCGTAGATAAGTTCCTGATAGGTGAGTTTGGCGCCATCGACGTAATCATTGCGGACGCGGTCGAGCACGATCGAGAAAAGTTTCAGGTTGGGATAGGCTTCATCCTTTTCCGCGGCGTGGACAGACGAGAAATAAATCTGAGCCCCGATGATGAGATTGCAGGTAAGGACAACAAAGAGGGCACCGTAGAAAAGTCGTCTTTTCATATCATTCGTAAAAGTAGCGCACAATAAAGCCCGCCAACAAGGTTGGCAAGGGCACGAATCCAGTTTAACCGAAAAATCCCGCTTTCCAACAGGCAACTGCAGGACGCGCACCGCAGAGCATGAAATATTTGACTCGAAAGGCGAGCGCAACAATTCAAAACTAATGGAAATGAATAGCGCTGTGATCGTGGCCGCAGGCAAAGGCACCCGGATGGGACCGGGAATGGACAAGCTTTTCCTCGAAGTGGCGGGTCGACCAGTGGTGGCGCACACCTGGCGGAGCTTTGACCTGGCACCCACGATCGATGAGATCATTTTGGTGGTGCGCGAGGGTATGCAGGAGGCTTTCCATGACATAGCCAGGTCTTGTGGTTTTAAGAAGGACTACCGCCTGGTTCCTGGAGGCAAAGAACGGCAGGATTCGGTTTGGAATGGTTTGGAGGGGATTAGCGCCCAGGCCAGGCTGGTGGCGATCCAGGATGCTGCCCGGCCATGCACGGACGCGGCACTGAGTGCCGCGACTTTAGCAGCCGCGGATCGCACGGGAGCAGCCGTGGCCGC
>JAQGOV010000131.1 GCA_028293425.1 Verrucomicrobiales bacterium | reverse complement strand
CTGGCCAGCCATGTGCCGAAATTCAATATTCCCACGATCGTGACCGGACTATTGGCACTGGGTATCGACCTTGGACTAAAGCGCACTCGCCTGGCCACGGTGTCCGCCCTTTTTGCTTTGGTAGTGCCCACGCTGCTGGTTGTTCTGCTGGACTGGGAGAGCGTCCAGCGTGTGAATGACGTCAGTTCCATTCCACGCCGCATCCCCTCACTTGCACTGCCGAACTTAGCCATTCTCAGTTCGGGGCTGGTTTTCTCGGCCTTCTCGCTGGCAGTGGTCATCGCGGTGCAAGGGGCCGGAGTGAGCGAGAGTGTGGAGAACCCGGATGGCAGCCCGGTTAACCCTTCGCGTGATATGGTGGCCCAAGGGGCGGCAAACGTGGCCAGCGGCCTCTTCTCTGGGATTCCGGCCGGGGGCTCCGTGGGCCAGACCGCCTTGAATGTCAGGTTGAACGCCCGGAGCCGCTGGGCCGGGGTGCTCGGCGGGGTTTGGATGTTGATCTTTGTTCTCCTGGTGCCGGAACTGGTCGGGCAGGTGCCAATGGCGGTGTTAGGGGCCCTGATGATCTTGTCTGGAATCAGCGCGCTCGACCTTGGCGAAGCCCGGTCGATTTGGAACACTGGGGGGGCGGCGCGCTGGGCCATTTTGGTTACCTTCGTTGCCAGTCTGTTCTTATCCATGCCCATGGCGGTCGCGGCCGGGGTGTTGCTTACGATGATCCTGTATGTCTCCTCCTCGGCACATGATGTCAGGGTGAGAGCAATCATACCGCTGCCGCAGGCTGGGTTCTCCGAAGCAAAGCCGCCGACCTGCTTGCCCGGCGAGGCTGTCACGGTGCTAAATGTCTACGGGAGTCTCTTTTTTGCGGGCGCGCGCACTCTCTCGGAAGCTTTACCCAGCCCTCAAGGCGCCAACCGTCCGGTAGTTGTTTTGCGCTTGCGGGGCCGCACGAGGGTAGGGGCCACCTTGATTGAGGTGCTGGACGAGTACGCGGATGCCTTGGCCGAAGTGGGAGGGCGGCTCTACCTGAGCGGAGTGGATGAGGATGTGGGGAGGCACCTGCGACTTGCGGGCAAGCTCGATTTGGATCGCACCGTGCATCTTGTGCCTGAGAGCAAGATCCTCGGTGCGTCGACCAGGCAGGCCGTTGCATCCGCTAGCGCCTGGTTGGGTCGGAGGCTACCTGGTCATGCTTAATACAAAGGAGCGTTTGTTTTACCGACCTAAAAACCGTTTGCTCGTTGATACCTGTGCTGCGACAGCTCGATATACCAGTAGCCGCAAGGAAGGACTGCACCACGGATAAGGAGTTATAGCCCATGGCGTCACGCTTGCTGGTGGAACTTCACCACGATGATCCGCGGATGCTACTGTGTTTTTAATGGACGAAAAAGCTCGGTCCATTTAGTCGTTTGAGATAGGCTGGGTTAGTGTAAGCACATTCATGATAAAGGAGGCGGAGAAACTAGCAATTCAACCCAGAAGCGGCTTCCACCGCCTTCTGTTGGTTCCACCCCGAGGCTTCCGCCCATGCGTTCAACAGCTTTTTTGGCACTAGGCAGACCGATGCCTGTGCCTGGAAAGGAGCTGTTGACATGAAGACGCTCGAATACCCGGAAAATGCGTTCGTAATGTTCCGGTGAAATACCTATCCCGTTATCTTCGACCCACACACGCACGTAAGCGCCCTTGTGTTCAGCCCAAATATGAACTTCCGGCTTGGTGGAGGAAGGAACGACAAACTTCAAAGCATTTGAGAGGAGGTTGAGGAACACTTGCTGGAGCAAGGTCGAATCGGCCCACACCGCAGGGAAGGAACCTTCGATGTGGATTTGGGCCTGGGTTCGTTCCATATGCCCGGAGAGCCGCTTCACCACCATTTCAAGGACAGGCCGCAGCAGAATCTTGACAGGCGCAAGCTGGACCGAACAGACCTTTCCATATTCCAGCAAATCCTGGAGGAGAACGTCCATTTGTTGGGCAGCATTAGAAACCCGGTCCGCGCAATCTTTCCCAGCTTCATCGAGCTGGCCTGCATGAGAGCCGGCGAGAAGCGAAGCAAAGCCCTGCATGGCCCGCAAAGGAGCTCTCAGATCATGGGCCAAATGGTAGAGAATGGATTCAAGCGAGCGAATGCTCTCCTGCATTGCCGCTGTCCGCAACGCCACCTGTTCTTCCAGTTCAGTGGCATAATTGTTAAGTTTATCACGCGCAATCTTCAGTTCTGCCTCCACCCTTTTGCGATCGTTGATTTCCCGCTCCAACTCTTCTCCGCGGCGCAAGGCCCGTTCAGCGGACTCTACTGCGGCGAATCTGGATTTGCGCAAGAAATGAAAAAGAAAGACAGCCACCAGATTGGTCGCTCCATAGGTGATAATCATGCTGATTTCTGCTGGCCCAAGATGTGACCAGGAGCCCGGAGGGGGAGCAAAAAAGTAATGTCCGAGAATGAGAGCTGCGACAAGGGCCATGATGCCGGGACCAAGACCGGCGAACCCAGCAGCCACTAGCGCAGCAGGCGCCAAAACCATGAAAGGACTTTGGTTTCCGATAAGAGGGGTAATCGAGAATCGCACCCAAAGCGCGACTAGGATAATCAACGTCGCAAATCCGTAACGGAGCAGAAAGTTTTTCAATCTGCCGGATGCGGTATGAGGCCTGAAAAACCCGTGCAAAAGGGCTTGCAGGAAAGCGCTTGAATGCGGTTGACCACAGCCTCTCATTTTAAGATATACCATGCAAGGCACCAAGCCGACTAGGGAAGAAATGAGAGAATGCTCGGACCAGTCACATGGGAAACCTAAACTTTGGATCCGGTTGCAACTTGATAAATTCACGAGTAGTTTGCGTCGAGGAGCGGCGAGATGCGATTGATTCATATAACAGACAATGATTTGGAGCGGCTGCGCGAGCTCATTCATGTGGGACGACATTGCGGTGAGCTTGACCAAACAGGGCTTAAAGGGTTGGAGGACGAATTAGAGCAAGCGTCGGTTGTTCCCTGCCAAGCGGTGCGTCAAGACGTTGTCACGATGCATTCACAAGCTCGTATTCAAAATCTTGAATCCGGTGAAGAAATGGTGTTTACGCTGGTCTATCCACGCGCGGCCGATCTGGAACAAGGGAAAATCTCCGTCCTAAGTCCCTTGGGCACAGCAATCCTGGGCTATCAGGCGGGCGACATCATCCACTGGCGAGTCCCCGATGGGGTCCGGAGGCTAAAAATTGTTCAAGTCGAGTATCAACCCGAAGCGGCGGGCGATTTCCATCTTTAGCGCGCAGGCTACTGCTGCACTGCATATGTTCGGAATGGATCCGCAATCGGAAGCTGATTAGTTGGCAAGCTCTGGCCGAACCAACCGCAGGGCGGTTGCTGATAACGGGATTGGGTCCAAGGGAGTTTATGAAGGCAGATTATATAGCCTTGGCTGTGATCCTGTTTGTAGCGTTATGGCTTTTCTGGACGCAACGGCTGAGGACCGACTTGACGGCCCTTTGTGTGACGGTGGCCTTAATCCTGCCCTGGCCTCATCCTGGCGGGAGCTGGAAAAGCATTTTGGAGCCCCAGGAGGCATTCGTAGGGCTGGGCAGCCCGGCAGTTGTGATGGTCACCGCAATGTTCATCTTTGGTGCAGCCATGGTGCGTGCAGGATCTGCCGAGCTGATTGGAAAGCGACTGTTCAAAGCGTGCGCGCGCCACGAATTGCTGTTGCAGATGGCCGTGCTTGGCATGACCACCTTGGCTTCCATGTTTATCAACGACACGACGGTGGTGGTGATATTCCTTCCGGTTATCTTGGCGGTTTGCAAGGAGCACGGGCTTTCCCCCTCACGCTATTTATTATGGGCGGCTTATGGTTCGCTGCTCGGAGGCCAATGGACCTTGATTGGGACCCGAAGCAATATCGTGGTCAGCGACTACCTGCGCACGGAGACGGGGAGAAGCTTTGGCTTTTTTGAACTTACCCCCGTGGCGGCCGTGGTTTTTGTGGTGTGCGCCCTGTTCCTGGTGCTGCTCGGGCGTAAATGGCTGCCCAAGGGAAGCGCCTTTTCGCATGCGGAAGAGCGCTTGGCAAGGGAATACTTGACGGAGGTGATGGTCACGCCCGGCTCGAAAACGATAGGCAAATCTTTGGATCAAATCGGATGGGCTCAACGCAGCGATCTCAGTGTGATGGAGGTGATTCGAGGCACGGAACGGCTCCGGGCCCCGGGCTGGCTGAAGCTGCAAGCTGGGGACGTGCTGGTCATGCAGGGACCAGTGACGACCATCAGCCAGTTACTGCAATCGCCCGAGTTCACGTTCAAGGAAGAACTGCACCTTGATGATCGCACCTTGCGCAGCGTGGACCTAGTAACGGTGGAAGCGCTGATTGGGCCGCGCTCGGATTACGAAGGCCGCACCCTGGAAGAAACCAGCTTCAAGCAGGATTTCGGTTTCACCGTGCTTGGAATATCGCGTCATGGGGAGGTGGTACCGGGAGGGCCAATGACGACACCGCTGGCTTTTGGGGATTCGTTGCTGTTGCTCGGACACGTGACTGGAGTAGGGCGGATCGAGCGCAATGAAAACCTGATTGTGCTGGGGCAACAGGACGTTCATCCGATTAATATGACCAAAGCGTTCATTACGCTAGGGTTGCTGCTGCTGATCATTGGCACGGCGGTCAGCGGGTTGCTCAGTCCCTCGGTGTCTATTCCGTTAGTGGCGGTGTTGGCCATCTTGTTCAAATGCATTGATCTGGAGGGGGCTTATGATGCGGTGGATTGGCAGGCAGTCTTCACCACGGCGGGAATGATCCCTTATGGGCTGGCAGTCGAGAAGACCGGGGCTGTGCAGGCGTTATCGCATTGGGCGATTCAGAGTCTGGAGGGGTTTGGCCCGGGGGCCTTGCTCGGGTTGCTGCTGCTGCTGGCATTGATCCTTACGCACTTTATTGATAATTCAGCGACCGCCGTGATCCTGGCGCCACTGGCTTACGAGATGGCAGTCGAGCTGCAGATAAATCCCAAACCTTTCCTGGTCGCCCTGGCCGTGTGCATTTCAGCATCGTTCAGCACCCCGATCGCGCACGAAAGCACGATCCTGGTGATGGGACCAGGCCAGTATCGCTTTAAGCATTACCTGAAGATTGGAGGCGTGCTGGCGCTATTGACCTGGCTGGTGGCCACATGGATGGCGCCGGTGCTTTGGCCCTTTAGATGAGCCCCAGGGAAAACGCTGGAACGGACCGCCAAATAGAATTTAGACCGGGATTTACAAACCTTTAGGTGATGCAGAGCGCTCATCCGCATCGTGTGCCAGCGTTTGCTCGATCGGATCATGATGTTTCATTGCGCTGTTATCGAGATTCCGAACGTGGAAAAATGGCGGATTGATTACAGCCACGGGTGCAGCGATAGGGATGAGCAGGGCGGCGGTCGCTGCGTTACTCATGATCTCGCCTAAGAAAATGGTCAGGGCTACCAAAATGGCCACGGCCAGCACAGTGGGCAGCGCTGCCAGGAACCCCACGCGCTCAGGGAAGTGCCACGTTATTTCGCTGGCTCGGAGGCGAGAAAGTTTACCGCCAGTGTGGCCATCGCCAGAGCGCGCTCTCGTCGACAAAAAATTGTGGGCTGTGGTTTGGCGCGGCTTTCGCAGGGTCTTGATCGCGCGGAGTGATGCCTAGGAAAACGTAGAGGCCTGGAACCGCTGCGGCGAAGACTGAGAAGTCTTCGGAGGCGCCGCCGAGCACTGCGGGCTTCAACGGCGAGTCTGCCGCGCGCTGCAAAGCCGGGACCATGCGTTCGGTTAACTTCGCGTCGTTGATCGTTGGATCGTAGTTTTTGAAGATCGACACCTCGGCCTTCGCGCCCGCGCTCTCGGCAATCTTGGTGGCCGTGAGTTGAATGTCGCTGTGCATGCGAGTGCGGACGCCTTTCCTGGTGATGGGACCAGGCCAGTATCGCTTTAAGCATTACCTGAAGATTGGAGGCGTGCTGGCGGAGGCGGAAGGCTGGCTGCTGGCCCAAAATGGCGAAGACCAAGACGCTCGGGCGGCGACGGCAGGGCTTCCCTCATCAGCATGCTCAATTCAGGCTAAGAACCTAATTAGCTGGTTCGCGCATTTTGTTTAGGAGTTAGCCCCAGTTCACCGAGATGGCCGAGCAGGTCCTCGGCGTTGTCGAAGACGCGGTAGGCTCCGGCGGCGATTAGCTCGTCCTTGCTATAGCCGCCTGTGAGCACGGCAAGGCTGAGCATGCCCGCTCGGCGGGCGGCGAGAAGATCCCAAATGGCATCGCCAACGGCATAGCATTCCTGGGGCGGCACGCCGAGGCGCTTTTGACATTCCAGAAAGAGGTCCGGTTCGGGCTTGGCCAGGGGGGCATCCTTGCGGTTTATCACCACAATATCTTTACTCAGGTGCAGGTCCTGGAGTGCTAGTTTCATTTCGGCGGGCTTACCGGAGGTCGCAATGCCGTGAAGAATTCCCTTTCGACGCAGATCTTTCAAAAGCTGAACTGCCCCGGGCAACGGTTGGGGTTTTGGAAGAAGTTTGTGCAGGAGTTTGCCGTGGCATTTTTCTATGGCCTCGAGTTTCTGAGGCGAGGCTTTCAACCCGGAATCCCTGGTGACGGCCTGGGTAAGCAGATCGCCACTCATGCCGATGTGCCGGTGGATGCGCCAGGCTTCGATTGGAATGCCCGACTCCGCAAAGGCGAGCTGGAATGCCAGCACGTGCGCATAGACGGTGTCTACCAACGTTCCATCGAGGTCAAAGATTAGCGCCTTCATTTTTGGTTCCTCCCGCTACGCCCATACGGGTAAGCGTCGATTAGGGAAGGCGGTTCGTTCAATGGGGTTTCTACCTCGACACGTCCGCGGCCATTTGGTTAGGAAAAACCTGGCTCAACCACTCGCTTGATTTAACTGCTCGAGCGAAGTCTCATCCAATCGCAGGGTGGCGGCCGCTACTAAACTTTCCAATTGCTCCACGCTGGTGGCGCTGGCGATGGGCGCGGTCACTGGGGGCCTGGCCATCAGCCAAGCCAAGGAAACTTGGGCCGGTGTGGCGTTGTGCCTTTCGGCCACTTCATCGAGTGCTTGAAGAATTCTAAAACCACGTTCGTTGAGGTATTTACTCACAGAAATCTCACGCGCTTTATGGGTGGCATCGGCAGCATTTCGATACTTTCCGGTTAGGAATCCGCTGGCCAGGGAAAAGTATGGAATCACGCCCAACCGGTTCTCTTGGCAGACTCCCGCGAGATCGCCCTCGAATTGACTGCGCTCGGCCAGGTTATAATGAGGTTGCAGGGTTTCGTAACGGGGGCAGCCTTTTTCCTGGCTGACTTTGAGCGCCTGAGACAGCCGTTCGGCATTGTAATTGGAGGCGCCGATAGCCCTGACTTTGCCTTGTTTGATCAACTGATCGTAAGCCGCCAGAGTTTCTTCCAAAGGTGTTTCCAAATCATCGAAATGGGATTGGTACAGATCGATGTGGTCTGTCTGGAGCCGCTGTAAGGAGCCTTCCAACTCGCGCAGAATCACGTCTTTGCTCAATCCCTTACGGCTCGGTCCCAGGTCGCTGCCGACCTTTGTGGCAATCAGCACAGTTTGCCGTTTGCCGATCGTTTTAAGCCAGCGGCCAATGATGGTCTCGGACTCGCCGCCTGGATGACCCGGCACCCAGCTTGAATAGGAGTTCGCCGTATCGATCATGTTGAAGCCAGCGTCGACGAACGCATCCAAAATTCTGAATGAAGTTGGTTCGTCGGCTGTCCAGCCAAAGACGTTTCCTCCTAAAACCAAGGGAGCGATCTCCAGCCCGGAGTTTCCCAATTTACGTTTTTCAATTGTTCCTGCCTCTGCGATTGAACTTTTCACATTGTCCTCCTTCGTATCTTCACCACCTCTTCACGGAATTTAGCATGGTTTTGAAGCGGACGTGCGGCATTTGCTTGGAAGTGACTGCTTTGCGGAAAATCCCAAGAAGCGCGACCGCATCTTGCACGCGCATAATACATTACAAACGTTGACTTTCTGCGTATTTGGCTACAGAGTAATCAGGCACGAGGGACAAAAATCGGCTCCACGCCGTGTGAATGAGTCACCTTGGTGATTCGCTCCTATATCCCTCGGCTTCTTTCAAAGCCGCTGCTGTCAGCGGCTTTTGCTTTGTATAATAGGCTCCGTAGCCTTTGGCACGTGTGTCATCGGCATCAACGACCAGGCTGCATTGTGGCCAGAGGAGTTGGAGGAATCGGTCCTCGTGTCTCTCGAAGGTGCGCTGGAGTGCCCACAAAAAATAATCTACGGCCTGTAAACCAGGTTCGCGCACGGGTGAAGCGGGCACAACTTCAATTGGTGCATTAGCGCTAATGGCTTGTTTAATCGCGAATTCTTGTCGTGCGGTTTCCAAGGCGTGTGTGAGCGCTGAGGTTCGATCCGAGGTGCCACGTCTAGCGAAGCAAATCCGGTAAGAGCCATGAGTATGGAGACGCTCTTTGAAAAGCCTTCGCACAAGAAAGTCGTAAAGCTCATTTGGGTTGTAGCGATAATTTGGGTCAGTTTCGTTCCGGCGCCGGACGTAAGCCAATACGCGCAGTTTATCGCGGACGATGCCTGAAAATCGGACTTTGTGCTGCAACAAGAGCTTGAACACCTCTCGCCGCACTTCAGGCAGGTCGTCTTTGGCATGGAATAGGAGTGCGGTTTTATGAGCTTCCGGTTTCATTGATGGCACGTCTTTGAAGTAGGGGTCGCCTAACAGTTGTGCTCCTAACGCTGCTAAATCCTCGGAAAGTTTGCTGGGATCCTCAACATCTACGAGTCCCAAAATGAAAAACCGCGAGCAGCCATCCGCTCCGACAAGCACCTTCCCGCGTGAGCCAAAGAGCGTGGGATCTCCAGCTTCGTCTACGAAGTAATATTTAGGTTCAGGAGGCAAGCCTTCACCTTCCCATGCTAATTCTCGTTTTTGAAAACTTCTCGATTTTACATTGCCTTGCTTCGAGATCAAGCCTCGCCGATGTCGCGGTTGTCCAGGAGGGCGGCGAGACGGGGGTGGGCTTTTTCGAGGTTCTCGAGCATGGCGGCGAAGGTTTGTTCCACGAGCGCGTTGAGGTCACGGTCGAAATTCTTCCGGGCTTCGGTGGCGTCTGTTCCCGGTTCGTGCTGGCTTTCCAGCCACATTTCACGAACCCAACCGCGGAGTGCGTGCACCTCGGCAACGAGACGGAAGTGTTCCCGGATGAGCGGGATGGTCGTTTCGTTGAACTGCATCTTCGGCACGTTTGGGTCCATGGCTGGAGCATGGCAGAAATGGGGTGGGGCTCAAGTTTTGGGTTGAGATGAATCGGCTGCGCGGCGGAACGTTTTTGGCTTCTTCCGGGATCGATGCACCGCGCCGCTGAAAATAAATCGAATGTGTGTGGACTTATTGCTAGAGACAGGCCACTCCTAGCGGAGTTTGTAAATGCCCGGTGTGGTCATAGGATGCGTTTAGAATCGCAAAAGTACATGGACATGGGCTCATGCAGGGAAGGGGAGTAGGGTTCCTGGGAGGGGTTCCTTCTTTGCCTGTAGCCGGTGGCGTCGCCCGGGTCATTAAATTGGGAAGAACGTGGCAGCGGCTGCGTTATGGATGGGGAGAATGATGGAAAGATTCGGGGAGAGTGTCCACTCGATGAACGGTGGAATGAACGACACCAATCTCACCGACCGTGCGCCAGTCGATAAAAGCAACGAGGGTGTTGCCGTGAAAGGTAGCACGAAACCTGGGGCCATTACTGTCACTCCAGGTTCCATCCAGGTTGAAGCTGATATAACCCTGCAGGGAAAAGACTGCCCCATTCCGATCCTGCAGCCAGATGGTGTAGGAGCCATCGGGTTGGTAGATGGCAACTTCATCAAAGCGCCAGAGATCACCTCCCGGACCAGGCACCATCTGCACGCGTTGGCCAACATAGATGCCAGCGATCTCGTCCATGGTAACGGCCATCGCATCGGCGGAAAAAAGCGCGAAGATGCTTAACAAAAGGGCGAGGTGGATTCTCATTGGTCGAGGGTTATAGCATTCGCAGGCCGGAAAGTAAATTTGGAATTTTGGCACAAATGAGTTGGTGCGCGGCTGAGAATTTCCCGCTGATCGTTTTGGTTGGTGGTTGAAATGTCAGTCTGATTCTTAGAGGCTGGCGCAACATGAACGGCACTCGATGGGTGATTATCGATACTGAAACGGACGGGCTCAACGCGCCGATCCATGTCGTCGAGTTGTCGGGACAGTTGATGGATGGCTGGGAGCCGGTCGGGGAACCGTTTCGGATGCTGCTGAATCATAATGTCCACATTCCTTATGCGGCGGAGATGATTCATGGCTACAACCGGGAGTATTTGCGAAAGCATGGAGCGAACCCTGTCGAGGTTCACGCTGCATTCAGGGCTTATGCACAAGATTATCCCCTGGTGGCTCATAATCTCTCCTATGATTGGAATCGTTGCCTGGAGCCGGAATGGGCCAGGCTGGGAGCGGCTCCCGCGGGACGACGCGGCTTTTGCACGATCATGCTGGCGCGCCGCCTCATCCCAGACACGCGCAGTTTTCGTCTCGATTCGTTAAAGCAATACTTTCAGCTCACGAAGAGTCGCAGCCATCAGGCTAAACAAGACGTCCTAACGGTGGTGGAGCTCTTCCAAAAGATTTTCAGACCGCGTTTGGAATTGGCGGGAATTCATTCCTTCGATCAAATTGCGGCCTTCGCGCGTCGCACGCCTGTGGCGAAGTGCCTGGAGGTCATCCGCTCGGCAACTCAAGCGCCGAAAGTTACGGTTGCGCCGCCGCACATTCAGGTTCCAGCAGTCATCAATCGGAGCGGGGCCACCACAATACAGGTAAACGTACCGTGAACGCACAATGTGTGGAGACAACAACAGAGCCGGGCGGAAGTGAGAGATTAAGAGGGTGAGTGGAAGAATGAAGCCACTTCAGTGTGGGTGACTGAATGCGTCCAGATCGGCCCAGGCGATCACGTCCTGAACTAATCCATGATCCCGGGCGTAGCGCCAATTGAACGAGTTATCGAGGAAGCCGATGCACCGAATGGTCGGCGTCACCAGCAGGACCGGAGTTCCAGGGGAGGGGATCGCTTCCTCCGTGAGGGTGAAGCCCTGGGCCTTCAATTCTTCGTTGCTCTCGGGCATACAGTTGCAAACGGGTGATCCGTTGAGGAGTTATCGCATAGTTTATGGGGATAGTCCAATTGTCGAGACCCAACGCGTTTCGTGATTTGCGAGAAATGGGCTGCGCTCCGCTCTCCTCTTTCCTCACCGTTCCCTCTTCCCATCCGCTTGAACCTTTTATAAGCTCCCGCCGTCTCATGACGTCAATCGTGGAAATGTTGTGGCTGATTCCTCTCCTGCCGCTGCTGGCGGCGGGGTTTCTGGCTGTGACGCACCACGAGCATCGGAAGCTTGCCTCGGGCTTGAGCATTGCCGCGATGATTTGTTCGTTCGCGCTTTCCTGCTTTGCTTTCGCGGAAACGCTCCGTGCTACCGAGCGCGGTCTGCACCTGGTAGCGAACTTTTCCTGGCTCCAATTTGGCGCAGCGACCCTGAAGCTGGGGTGGGTGCTCGATCCGCTCACGGCCTGCATGCTGATGATGGTGACTTTTGTCGGAACTCTCATTTTCATTTACAGCACCGGCTACATGGAGCAGGACCCGAATTACACCCGCTTTTTCTGTTTTCTGTCCTTGTTTGCCGCCGCGATGCTTGGGCTGGTCATCTCGAATAACCTGCTTCAGCTTTTTATGTGCTGGGAATTGGTCGGCCTGGCCTCTTATCTCCTGATTGGTTTCTGGTACCATAAACCAAGCGCGGCAGCGGCGGCCAAAAAGGCGTTCATTACCACGCGGATCGGTGACATCGGCTTTTTCCTGGGAATCCTCTGGTTGTATTCCGAGACGGGCACGCTCCTTTTTTATGATGGAGGCCATGGCTGTCTTGAGGAATCCGCGCTCACCCAATTGATCGCTGGCACAACGATCGGCGGAATGGCGATTAGCACCGGCATTTCGTTGCTGATTTTCTGTGGGGCGGTTGGAAAATCCGGTCAAGTACCTCTCCATGTCTGGTTGCCGGACGCAATGGAGGGTCCGACTCCCGTCAGCGCCCTGATCCATGCCGCGACGATGGTGGCGGCTGGGGTTTTCCTCATGGCGAGGGTGTACCCACTCCTTGCGGCGAGCCCAGCGCTGGAGCATGCTCCGACGGTTGCCCTGAGAGTGATCACTTGGGTAGGCGCTATCACCGCGGTTTTTGCGGCGCTGGTGGCGGTGGCTCAGCGGGACATTAAGCGCATCCTGGCGTATTCCACGGTGTCGCAGCTCGGTTATATGTTCCTGGGGCTGGGCGTGGGCGGTGTGCCTGTGGCGATGTTTCATCTCATCACCCACGCATTTTTCAAAGCGTTGCTCTTCCTGGGGGCGGGGTCAGTGATCCATGGCTGCCATGAGGAACAAGACATTTGGCGCATGGGCGGTTTGCGCAAATACATGCCGGTAACGTTTATCACCTATGCGATTGGCATGATGGCCCTAGCCGGGGTGCCGCTCTTCTTTTCCGGGTTCTGGAGCAAGGACGAGATCCTGCACAGCGCCTGGGGATGGCAGCCCACCCGCTGGCCGTTTTACCTCGGAGTGTTTGGCGCGTTTCTCACTGCCTTCTACATGACGCGCCAGGTTTACCTCGTGTTTTTTGGAGCGCCGCGCTTAATGCTGGGCGCTTCTACCAAGTCCGAGCTCCGCACGATCGAGCACGATGAAGTTGTGGCGCATCCGGAAGAAGCGCACGAGGTCAAACCGCACGAAAGTCCAACCGCGATGGTCGGTCCGCTGGTGCTGCTGGCTGCCTGTACGATTTTGCTCGGTTTGGTGGGGACCCCGGTTTGGCCTGCGTTTGAAGCATATTTGAATGGCCATCTAGCGCACCTGCAAGCGGCAGAGATGCTCCGTGTGGACACCCTGGGCATCATGCTGGTTTCTACGGTTGTCGTGGCTTTAGGAATCGCTGCTGCCTGGTTTCTCTATAGCCGCGCGCCTGTCGAGGCGGGGCGGGAAGTGGATGCGCTGGAGCGACTCGAACCTGATCTCTTCGCCGTTCTCAAAACCAAA
>JAQGOV010000011.1 GCA_028293425.1 Verrucomicrobiales bacterium | reverse complement strand
TCTGGCTTCGTCTCCGCTTTCTTTGACAGCCCCTGGAAGGGACTGAACAAGCGGGATGAAAGGCCGCAAAGGCGAGCGAGTGGCAATGTGGCGTCATCCAGCCGTTGTGCCGAAAACAGAGATTGATTGATGATCGAATGACAAATTCAGGCCAGGATTTGACCGAGCTTTCCTCAATCTCGATGCTATCGGATTTTGGCGAGTAGCATTGGAAGCAACTCATCGATCTTCACACGGACCTGCTGCATGGTATCGCGGTCGCGCAAGGTCACGGTGTCTTTTAACTCCGGCGTCTCGCCCAGGGTGTCGAAATCGATCGTCAGACCAAACGGCGTTCCCGCTTCATCCTGCCGGCGATAGCGTCGGCCAATCGCGCCGGCATCGTCGTAGAACACATTCATGTGCGGCCTGAGCAAATCGCGAATCTCCGTGGCCTTCTTGACGAGCTCCGGCTTGTTCTTGAGCAACGGAAACACAGCAACCTTAATCGGCGCGACCCTCGGATGAAAGCGCATCACGACGCGCGTTTCGATCTTTCCCTTTTCATCAGGTACGTCCTCTTCGGCGTAAGCATTCGCAATCAGCGCGAGGATCAAACGATCCACGCCGGCGGAAGGCTCGATCACGTGCGGGATGTATTGGCCCTTGGCGAGATTTTCAAAGAATATCTTGGCCTGAGCTTCAGCTTGCGTATTCGCTTCGGCTTCCGGCAGCTTCTTGCGTTCAACCAGATTCTTTGCCTTCTCGGCAACGAACCGCTTCTGCATCTCCGCTTTTTTGTCGACATCGACTTTCGCCCATGCGCCGCGCAGATCCTCGTCGAAAACTCCCATTCCTTTGCCCGAGAAACGCTCGTGCTGGCTCAGGTCATAATCACTGCGCGCCGCGATCCCTTCCAGTTCCTGGGTGCCAAACGGGAACTTAAACAAGAGATCCACCGTGGCCCGGGCGTAGTGCGCGAGTTCCTCCGGCTTCTGCCAATACTCCTCGAGGGTGGTGCGCGGCAACCCGATGTTCTCGTAGAATTTAATCCGCTCCTCCACCCAATACTTGTGCCAGGTTTCCCAGCCCCAGTTCGGCTGCGGCTCGCCCGGATGTCCCGCGGTTGCCTTGCTCACGCTGCCCGCAACGGCCTCGACCGCTTCATCAGGCTTGATGAAGAACTCCAGTTCCATTTGCTCAAACTCGCGCGAGCGGAAGATGAAATTCCGGGGAGTCACCTCGTTGCGGAAGGCCTTGCCTATTTGGGCGATACCAAACGGCACCTTCACCCGCGATGTTTCGAGCACGTTCTTGAACTGCACGAAGATTGCCTGCGCCGTCTCGGGTCGCAGGTAAGCAACATTATCTTCCGACTCCACCGGCCCGTAGTGGGTCTTAAACATCAGGTTGAATGGACGGGGCTCCGTGAGCAACGAACCATTCTCGGGATTGAACTTTTGCGAGTTCTCCACCTTCTCGGTGCGCTCGCCCAGGAGTTCCACTTGTTGCAATCCGCGGTCCTGATAAAACTGTGTGGCCGTTTTCCGGGCGCTTTCCGGTGGCTTGCCGGGCGGGAGCAGCACGGCGTAGGCTTCCGAATTCTGCTTTCCCGATGCCGAATCTTTCGCTCCGCTGTAATGGTAAGCTGTTCCGGATTGTGCTTCGATCTGGTCTGCCCGAAACCGCTTCTTCGTCAAAAGGCAGTCGCACATCGGATCGGTAAAAGTATCCACATGTCCGGATGCCTTCCAGATCGCCGGGTGCATGATGATGGTGGCCTCAAGGCCCACGACATCTTCCCGCATCCGGGTCATGGAGTTCCACCAGAGATCCTTCACGTTGCGCTTGAGTTCCGCGCCGAGCGGACCGTAATCCCAAAAGCCGTTGATCCCGCCATAGATTTCGGAAGACTGAAAAATAAATCCGCGACGTTTGCACAAGGAGACAATCTTCTCCATGCGGTCATTTGTTTTCGCATCACTCATACGCTATTTAATCAAAGGTTTGGCAGTGTTCTGGATGGGAAACGGGATGTCAAGGAGGCGGCGCAAGGCTATTGGCGTCAATAAATTAGCTTTTCTTTAAAAAAGTTCTTTCCCATGCTGAATCCGCAAGCAGAACGAACGCAAACCGCGCAACTCATTGCCATGAACTGGTACAATTCCAATGGAATGGAAGCATCAGGGTCAAGCCTCGGACTTTTTCAACGGGCTGCTGAGTTCCCATCTCCCCTACCAACACCCCTTAAACCGCTGCAACTTATTGGGGAAAAAGCCGATAACAAGAAAGAGTACTAATATATGATGTGGTATTACGCAGTAGATGGGAAACAGGCCGGCCCTGTTTCGGAGCAGGACCTTGCCGCCCTAGTGCAGTCCAGACAGTTGTCGCTGGACAGCCTGGTTTGGCGCGAAGGCATGGCCAATTGGCAACCTTTGCGGGAGCTCCAGGCGACCATTCCGGCCCTGGGTGCGCTGGTGCCCGCTGCGCCTGTTCCCGCCGGAGCAGACGAAGTGGTGTGCGCTGAATGCCGCCAGATTGTTCCGAAAGCCGACGCGATCCAATATAGCGGCAGTTATATTTGCGCGGCTTGCAAGCCGGCGTTCTTCCAGAAGGTTCGGGAAGGCGTCGCACCCGAATCACCCGGAGGCTTTCGCTATGCTGGATTCTGGGTAAGGTTCGGCGCGAAGTTTTTGGACGGACTCATTCTTTGGGTGCTTGCTTTGCCGATCACCCTGATTTTCGGAATCAAATCCGCGACCCCTGGGGTAAGGTGGCAGGATTTTGTGGCCCAACAAGCAGTTGTGTTTGGGCTGGGGATGGTTATCCGGGCAGTCTACAACGTGTTTTTCGTGGCTCACTTCGGCGCTACCCCTGGCAAAATGGCCTGCAAGCTTAAAGTGATCCGGGCCGACGGCTCGCAGGTCGGCTACGGCCTGGCCTCCGGACGCTTCTTTGCTGAATTGCTCAACATGTTCACCTTGTCCATTGGTTACATCATAGCGGCTTTCGACCCCGAGAAACGAGCTCTTCACGACCGCATCTGCGGCACGCGTGTGATTTATAAATGACGAACAACCTCCCGCTTTGTCCACGATGCCAGATGGTTTTGCCTGGCGGCATGGTAAACATCCGGGAACTGGCGCCCTGCCCGCATTGCGGCAAAAAAATCGACCTGCGGGTTTATCCGGCCCACTTCAGGCAGGAACGCCCGAGCTCAGCCGGGGAACTGCTGATGGTCGACGGAGAAGCGAGCTGTTTTTATCATCCCCAGAAACGGGCCGCGCTCCCGTGTGACTTGTGCGGCCGTTTTCTGTGTGCTTTGTGCGACGTAGACCTGGCTGGCAAGCACCTCTGCCCGGCCTGCGTGGATACTGGCCAGAAAAAAGGAAAACTCCTCCAACTGGAAAACAAACGCATCCTGTGGGACAGCGCCGCCCTGGGCATGGCATTGCTGCCACTGATCGTATGGTTCTTCACGATGATCACGGCTCCGGCTGCCATCATCATGGGCATTATCGCGCTGAAGAAACCGTCCAGCATTGTTCCGAGAACACGCATCCGCATCTACCTAGCGTTCGTGATCGCGACGGCTCAACTCGTTGTCTGGGGCTTCGTCGCCGCGCACTTTCTGAGAAACGCCAACCGTTGAGCCATGGCAAAGCCACAAAAAATCTACCATCGGCTGCCAGGAAGAGGCACAAACCTTTTCCAACATTTCCGGCTCTACGAGGGCGAAGATCATCTGCTACTGGTGATCTCTTCGGGCTACTCGGAAAGTTACAAACGGTTTTTCTATCGCGACATCCAGTCCATCGCCCTGGAAAAAACCATCGCAGCCACGGTGTGGAGCGGCATTTGGATTTTCCTGTTGCTTGTGTTCGGAGCACTCGCTGTCGTTTCCACTGGCGGAGCGGCGGTTGGCTTTGCCATCCCCGCGGGAGTATTCCTGATTCTACTGGGCGGGAATCTGGCCCTTGGTCCCACCTGCAAATGCTCCGTGAAAACGGCTGTGCAGACCGAGCACCTGATTAACTTCCGGCGGCTCCGCACGACCCGCAAAGTGCTTATTCACATCGAGGAGCTCATCGTTAGGGCGCAAGGTGTGCTGGGGCCTGCTGATGTTCAGCAAGCATCGCAGGAAATTCCCAGCCGAGCACCGGCTTCCGAGGCACCTCCAGCGGTTGACCCTTTGCCGATAGCTGATGTGCCGCTGGAGTCACCACCTAACGCAAGGCAGGAGTGATTATGGGCTCAATCCTTCACCAGCGCTGTTTCAACCATGTCAGCCGCGAAGCGGTGGCTCGTTGCCTGGAATGCACTCAATTTTTCTGCCGCGAATGCATCAGCGAACACGATGACCGGGTGATCTGCGCGGCGTGCCTGAAAAAGGAAGCGAGCGTGGCAGCCGCGCCGGTCCGAAGTTACCTTTGGCTTTGGCGGCTTGCGCAAGCCACGGCAGGGCTGGTTACCGTGTGGCTTTTCTTTTACATCCTGGGCCAGGTGCTGCTTTCCATTCCTTCATCGTTTCATGAAGGAACCTTGTGGAAGAATCGGTGGACCCAATGAAAAAGGCACGCTCAGTCCAGCAAGGCAAGGCAGCCCTGGAGTTGCTCGAGGAAGCTTTTCATCTTTTGCGTCTGGCTGGTACAGGAACGCTCGCGGCTTATTACGTGGGCAGCATTCCATTTATTTTGGGAGTGTTGTTTTTCTGGTCGGACATGAGCCGCAGCCCATTTGCTGAGGCTCGAGTCTCGGTGGGAGCGTTTGGCCTGGTGCTTCTCTTTGTTTGGATGAAAACATGGCAGTCCGTCTTTGCCCGGCAGCTTTGGGCGCAGGTGCAGGAACGACCGGCTGCTCCGTGGACCGTTGGTCGCGTGGCTCGGCTGGCCCTGAACCAAATGGTTCTCCAGCCGCTTGGCTTGTTTATGTTGCCGCTCGGGTTGCTCATTTTCGCGCCTTACGCCTGGATTTATGCTTTCTACCAAAATGTGACGGTGTTAGGCGGCGGGGAAGATGATTCGGTAAAAAACGTGTATCAGAAATCCTGGAGGCAGGCGCTGCTTTGGCCGGGCCAGAATCACACCTTGCTGGCCCTTACGCATGGCTTTGGCTTCTTCGTTTTGATTAACGTGATTTCCGGCTTTGTCCTTTGCGTTTACCTGCTTTCAAGCCTGCTGGGGATTGAGACACCGTTCTCGCAAAGTCCATGGAGCTATTTCAACACGACCTTTTTCGCCGCTGTTCTCGGCGTTTCGTATCTGTGTCTCGACCCGGTGATTAAAACAGCTTACGTGCTGCGCTGCTTTTACGGAGCATCGCTTTATTCAGGCGAGGATTTGCGCTCGGACTTGCGGCGCTTGAAATTGGGCAAAGGCCTGTCCTTGTCGGCTTTGATTATAGCGCTCTTCGCGTGGTCCGGGGCTCGCGTGCAAGCCGAAGAATCACCTCAGTCCCCTGCCCCGTCCGCAAAGGGCCAAGCCCTCAGGGCAGCAGAACTAGACAAAACGATTGGGGAAGTCATTCAGAAAACGGAGTACACCTGGAGATTTCCCCGGGAACACAAAGAAAAGCCCGCGGAGTCGAAGAGCATTTTCAAAGACCTCCTGGACGGGCTAATTAAATCCCTGGTTACGGGAGCGAAGGTTGTTAAGGGGTGGTTCGATCAGCTCTGGAAATGGCTGACGCGGGGGAAACCGGCTAACGTGAATCTGCCAGGCAGCACAAAGAGTTGGTGGTACGCCGTTAACGCCCTGCTGATCGCATTGGTTCTGGCTTGTACCTTTTTGTTGGTGTGGCTGGCGATCAAGATTTGGAAGCATTATCGAGCCAGCGAAAATGAGACCGTCTCAGCCGCCCCCATTCAGCCGATCCCGGATTTGAATGATGAGAGCGTGGCTGCGGATCAATTGCCCGAAGAAGGATGGTCACGAATGGCCCGAGAGCTATTGGAGCGTGGAGAATGGCGTCTGGCATTGCGCGCCCTTTACCTGGCGAGCCTGGCCCACCTGGCGGAGAGAAACCTGGTCACGATCGCTCGTTCCAAGTCGAACCAGGATTATCTTCGCGAGTTGGATCGCCGGGCGCACGCGCTGCCGGAAGTGGCCCAATTATTTTCCGAGAACGTTTCTACTTTTGACTGCGTTTGGTATGGCTTACACGCCGTGGACCATCAAACGGTGGATGCCTTTGCTGGAAACGTGGAAAGGATGAAGGCCCACGCATGAGACGATTTTCCAGCATTCTGCTGTTTCTCGTGATTGTCCTGTTTGCATTCGGGCTCAGGCAGTTGTTCGACCTGCGCTTTCAATCGGGGGATATTTACCCAAATTACTCCTCCTTGCGCGCGGACCCGCTCGGGACAAAGGCGCTTTACGAAAGCTATGAAAAATTATTGCCGTCCTTGCGAAACTATCGGCCTCTTCCCCGGTTAAATCACGGTCAGGGAACCTCTTTGTTTTTGCTCGGGCTAAAAGTGTCGGATCTCTCTGCTACTCCCCAGGAAGCAACCGAGGTGGAAACCTTTGTGAAATCGGGTGGCAGGTTGGTGCTCGGCCTCGCGGCCACTGAAGCCCGGGAAGGAACTCCGATTCCGACCCCGCCGGTTGGCACCAAAGGCAAACGAACCGCACCTCCTCCAACTCCAGGACCCGGTCCCTCTCCCGGATCCGATTCTGGATTGGAGCACAGCAAACTGCTCCTTTCGGAACGCTGGGGTTTTGACCTGGATTATGTGGCGAAAGGAAAATCGAATGACGCGGCTCTCGCTCA
>JAQGOV010000101.1 GCA_028293425.1 Verrucomicrobiales bacterium | reverse complement strand
CTGCCGTTCTTGAGAACTGGTATAGTGCACGGCTGGCTGGGAGTCAACCCAGCACTGATTCGTTTGGGAACTGCGCAACACCTGGTTGTGTGTTCACGAGCCGAAAGCTTTCTGCGACCCGTGGAGCCGCGCTAACGAACTTTGTGAGGCTCTGGTGCGACTGGGCGCGCGGCTGGGGCAGGAACTGGTTCCAGGGCCTTCTCGACCATAGCCTGACTTGCAGCTGCTTCGGCAAAAGGGGAATGGTCTTCGGTCAGTGCTTCACAATCCTTGCAAACGTTCCGATATATACCGGCGGCTCTGGACTCCATGGCCCCGCCACGGCACTGAAAAATCTTCGACTACATACGGAGTCATCTTTGCTCGATGCGCACAAAAACTGGACTCTGCCTAAACGGGCATCCGCAAAAAACCAGCTTACCAGGGAATAACAAAGTGCCTATGCCATGTTCAACAGACGACCGATGAACCTGGCTTCACCAATGGAGAGTTTCGCCCATGCTGGGTCAGGCATTCCTTGCTGGACGAATAAGCTTGGGAAGTGGCCACCACCTTAAGGTTATGTGAATTGGTGTATTTTGAGCATATTTTAGCTCATTTCTGCGTTTTAAAGCAGTTTTTGCCCCTCGTAACCTTTTCCGGGAGACAACGTCTGTATATGTAACGGCATATACCGAACGGTATATAAAGTGGTTCAAAGCGGGCGCCGAACCGCAGTTGTAGGATAATTATATGAAACATCTCGTAATCGCAGCCGCTGGTTTGCTTGCTTTGTCGAGCACGGCGTTGCAGGTCAAGGCTCAACAAGTTCCGGTCGTCGCGACCGCCGCCATTGCGGCCAGGTCCCCCGAGCAATTGGACCAACTCCTTGGTCCGGTGGCGCTTTACCCGGATCCGCTCATCGCTCAGATCCTGCCCGCCGCAACCTTGCCGTCACAGCTCGTGATGGCGAGCCGTTATGTGCAGCAAGGCATGAGCTTGGAAGTAATTGATCAACAGCCTTGGGACCCGAGCGTGAAAGCTCTCACTCGCTATCCTGATCTGTTGCGCTGGATGGACACGAACCTGGCCTGGACCAGTGATGTGGGCCAGACCTACACTTACCAGCAGGTGGACGTGATGAACGCGATCCAACGGTTGCGTTACCAGGCCATGAGCATGGGCAACCTGCAATCCACGCCGCAGCAAACCGTTTACAACAACAATGGCATTGTCGAAGTGGTGCCCGCCAACCCGCAGATCATCTACGTGCCGGTTTACCAGCCTACGGTAGTTTATACCCAGCCGGCGCGGACGGGTGTGCATATCTCCTTTGGCCTGGGCGTAACGATCGGCGGCTGGCTGAACCATGACCTCGACTGGCGCGATCATCGCGTTGTCGAATGGCGTCGGGACAATCCGCGGCCGAGCAACTGGTGGTATCGCCAGCCAAACGAGCGGCAGCACGTTACGGTGGTGAACAACACCACCGTAATCAATAACCGTAACAACGGCCGTGATGGTGGCAATTGGCCTACTCACCGGGAACCGGCTCCGGCCCCAGTCGTACATAATCCCCGAGTGGAAACTCGGACTGTCCACACGCCGCAGCCGCCGCCTAATTCCCGGCCCACCCGCCAGCCCCAGCAAGCTCCCAGGTGGGCGGGCAATGAGCGGAACCGCGATGGCCATGGCGGCAGACCTTCGGCTTCGGTTGGGAACGTCCGCTCGGTTGCGAACAGGGTCGCCCCGGCGCAGAAACAAATTATCTCGCATCCGACCGCGGCAAATGGCGGTCATGACCGCAAACCGGGTCGTGTTTCGTAAGGGCTGAGGAGCCTTCGGGTGATTAAGGAAAGGTGATGCGGCGAACGCTGCATCACCTTTCTAAGCTTTAGTTTCCAGTTGAGGTTTTAACTCACTGTCGGACTGAGAACCGGACGCCGCACAGTTCACGGAACCAATCGGAGCGTGCTGGTGCCGCCGGGTTTGCGTTCGACGATGATTTGGGTGGCGATACGCTCCTTCAAAAGTTCCACGTGCGAGATGACCCCGATCGTTTTGTTGTCCTGACGCAACGCTTCCAAGGCGGAGATGGCAAGGTCGAGGGTAGTGGCATCGAGGGAGCCGAAGCCTTCGTCGATGAAGAGGGAATCAATTTGAACGTTGCGTCCGGCCAAATCCGCGAGCCCAAGGGCTAACGCCAAACTGGCCAGGAAGCTTTCGCCCCCGGAAAGGCTGGCCATCGGGCGGGTGGTTCCCGCCTGATAGACGTCCTCGATTTCGAGTTCCAACTCTTCCCCAGTGCGTCGGCGCAGACAATAACGATCTGTCAGTCGGCGGAGATGCTTGTTGCCATTCTGGACGAGAACTTCCAGAGAGATGCCTTGGGCGTAGCGACGAAACTTCTTGCCGTCGTGTGAGCCGATCAGCCCTTGAAGCTGCTTCCAGACGATTAAACGTTTGCGCTCATTCTCCAGTTGCTCGGTTTTGGCGGCGTGCTGCTGGCGGTTCTTGGTGTCGGTCTCCAACTCGTTCCTGAGCCGCCCCACGGATTGGGCGACGTCCAGATTTGTTTGCTGGGCGTGTTGGGTTTTGGTTTCCAACTCGCGGACTGCTTCTCCTTCGACGGTGTTTGTTTCGCGGAGCGAAAGGATGTTGCGTCGAACGGCCTGGATATTGCCTTTCAATTGCTCAGACTCCGCGTCCAGTTTGCGCTCGAGATCCGCAAGTCGATTGGCTTCAGCATTCGGCAGGCGAGCAGCGCGTAAGGCATCGATGGACTGAAAAGCGGAGCCATTCAGGGAGCTGACCAGAGCCGTGGTGAGTCTTTCGACGTTCTGAACTGCAAGCTGCGACTCTTTCTGTTGGTGGGTTGAAGCGCTTTGAGCAGCTTCAACTTCTTTGAGCAGTTTTGCCACGGTGCCTTCTGTGTCCTCAATCGTCTTCCAGAGCGCCTTTGCTTTCTGGCAAGCAACGGGGTCGGCTGCCTTCGCATCTTCCTCATGGGCGCATTGGGTTTCGAGGAAGGGCTTGGCTTTACGTTCGAGGTCGCGAAGCATTCCCGCCTGTCGTTGGACTTCAGCGGTGGCTCGCTCCAGCGCAAACGAGGCGTCAGTGAGCGCCTTTGAGAACCCATGGTAGGCCGTCATCCGATCCTTAAGGGTCTTGGCGAACTTTTGTTCTTCGCCGAATACAGGTGGAGACAGATCGTAGGGACGCAGCAATGCGCTGAGCGACTCCATGGTGCCAAGAAGTTCGGTCTCCTGCTGCTTAAGATTGGTGGCATGCTCGCCGAATTGCTCTTGCAGGTTCGCCAAAGCCTTCTCCTGATTGGCTTTGGCTTCCTTCGCGACGTTCAGGGAACCTTCCGCCCTGAGTAGAGAGTTCTCGTGCTCGGCCAATTTCGTGCGGGCGCTCTGAATGGCGGCGAGCTCTGACTGGGCTGTTTGGAGCACCGCGCTATTGGTGGCTTTTGCCACGGTAAGTTCATCAATGCCCTTGGCGGCGATCTGATTTGCTTCAGCAAGGACCTGTATGTCATTAATCAATGTCTTAAGTTCAGACTCGGATTGCTTGACGTCGTTTTGGAGGTGTTCCAAACCCTGCTTCGTCTTTTGCACGGCCAATACCTTTTCCTGAACCTCGTCAGTGGCCCGCTTCTGGATGACCTCGGCCTTTTTAAGGTCGCCGCGGAGGCTGTCCTCGGAAAAGGCAGGACTGTTCCCCTTGAGATAAGGATGTTCGATGGCTCCGCATAGCGGGCACGCTTCGCCCGGTTTCAACTGAGCCCTATGATCTTCGAACTTGGCGATCAGGAGCGATTTCTCGAGATGATCGCGCAGAAGCGCCACTTGCCTTTCCGCGTCCTTGCAACGGAACCGTGCTTCCTCGACCGCTCCCTCTGCTGCCTGGAGCTTCGGCTTGAGCAGTTCGCCGTTCGCTTGTTGCTTTTGAAGTTGTTCGCGCCTGGCGCGGCTCGAAGCTTCTTTTTCGAGCAAGGCGTCCAGCGCGGCAGCGCGAGCTCGAAGCTTTGTCAGTTCTCCTTCGCGGACTTGCTCGGTCCTGCCTCCCAGTAATTGTTGCAGCGATTTTTCCGCGGCGAGCTTTTCCTCGACTTTGGTTTTGAGGATTCCTTCCAATGCCGCTAACCGAGTGGCGCAATCACCAATCACTTGTTTTTGCGCATCGATTTTGGCAGTGAAGCCTTGGGCTTTGACGGTGCCTGCCTTCAGGTTTTCACGGAGGTCATGGAGCCGAGTGAGTTCGGCCTTGAGCTCGGGAAAATCGGAATCAAGCTGTTTGTCCGGAGCATGTGCGGCGAGCCATTGCGTTGTATCCTGCTTCAACTTATCCTGGGCGCGAACCGCCTCCTCCGCCGCGGAATGCTCCTGCTTGTTCTTTCCGATAAGTTCTTTAACGAACTCGCATCCAGCCACGATTCCAATGATCCAAGCAGTGTGACATTGGACAGCCTGAGCCTTTGCCAATTGAACCGAGCTTTCGAAATCTTTCGAGTGCTTCAGCGCCACATCCAATCGGGTGAGGTCATCGGTGAACGGCGCGGTGTTGCGATGGCCGATTAAACGCTTGAGCTCAGCTTCCGCCGTCACTTTATTTTTTAGCAACGCCGCTTCTCTGATGAAAAGCTCCTTCTCGGAGGCTAATTCGGCTTGAAGCTGGCGGGCCTGCGCCAACTGCTGATTCAGCTTATCGAGTTCGGCTTTAATTCGTGCCAACTCGCGATTCTTCTCCTGAATGAGTTCCTCGCGCTCGCGGCGCTCTGCCTCCGTAAAAAGCGTTACCTGGCCTAGTGCCGTGGCGAGATTGTTCGCCTCGTTTTCTCTGCGGGTAGCTTCGCGGTGTGCGAGTTCGCTGAGCTCGGAATAAATCTCGGTGCCGGTCAGGCTTTCAAGAAGTTGCGCGCGTTCATCGGCCGTTGCTTTGAGGAAACGCGCAAATTCCCCCTGGGCCAGCAATACAGACCGCATGAAGCGCGGATAATCCAGGCCGATCAACTTCTCGATCAGTTCATCCGCATCGCGGATTGAGTTGGCCAATTCAACCCCGGCGCTGTCGTAGATGAAGCGCCTCGGTGCCTGGAGGTTCCCATCGGCTCTGCCGCGGCCACGGCGCAGGTGCCATTCTGCCCGGAAACGGCCACGAGCCACTTCGAATTCCACCTCAGCGCGGCATTCGCCCGTGTGACGGCTCATCATGTCTTCCGGATTTGACACGTTTCCATAGCGCGCAGCCCGTCCGTACAGAGCAAGCGTGATAGCATCCAGCAGGGTCGACTTGCCCGCGCCCGTTTGGCCGGTAATGGCAAACAAGCCGGCCCCGAGCAGTGGCTCTTTTTGGAAGTCGACGACGTGCTCGCCGCGAAGCGAGTTCAAATTCAGCAAACGGATGCGAAGGATCCTCACGCTGCTCCTCCGTCCACGATTGGTATTAACACATGGGCTTCACGTTTCTGCTCGGCGTGAAGGTTGCACAGTTCCGAAAAGGCGCCATGCAAAGCGGTTCGCTCTTCCGCGGTGAAGGCTGTTTCCGTTTCCATTCTGCGGGCGAAGACGTTGGCCGGATCACTTAACAGAAACTGCACCTCCTCGGGCGAAATGTGACCGTCAGTCGTCAGTGTTGCAGGGGCATTCGATCGAGCAGCCGCCACCCGGATGACGTCGAACTCGCGGTCTTTGACGAGCGCTTGCACTGTTTCATATAGGTCTTCGCCAGGAATTGGGTTTTCCACCAGCACTTCCACCCAGGCGCGAAGCGCGCTTTCAGGTGGTGTAAACATTTTCAGCTCCGCTCCAAGCTTCTGACGTTCTGTACGGAGCTGCACGAGTGCGCGGGGCAGGGGGATCGGCAGAACGCTCTGTTGCAGGAGCCTCCCTTCCCCAAAATCAAGGACACGCAACTCCTTTCCGTCCGTGGCTTCGCTGAAACTGAGGGGGATGGGAGAGCCGGAATAGCGAATTGTTTCCCGGCCCGCGAGTTGCGGACGATGCAGATGCCCCAGAGCCACGTAATCAAAAGCGTCAGGGAAGCAGTCCGGGCTGATCGCTCCCTGGCCGCCGATATGGATTTCCCGTTCACTGTCTGTGGGGGAGCAGTTCACCACGGTCAAATGGCCAGTGGCGAGGACAGGCAGCCCTTTGCCGCGCCAGGTTTGAGCGGCCTCTGCCACCTCCCGATAACGGTTGGTGATTCCGGCCACAAGCTCCTTTTGAATCTCCAGCATGCCCTGGCCGGTTTGGCCAACACGCAAGTCGCGGTCTCGCAGGAACGGCACTGCCGCAATTACCAATTGCGGGTTTTGCGTTGATGGAAGAACGACGAGCGCCTTTTCGGGAGAAACTGGCAAGGTCCCCACAATATGAGTGCGAAGCCGCTTCAGCGCTTTCCGCGGTGCTTCCAGGTGCGCAGGGGAATCGTGGTTGCCGGAGATGAGCACCACCGAGCAATCCGAGAATTCGAAAAGGTCAGCCAGGAAATCAAAGTACTGATTGATCGCGCTTTGCGGAGGGTTCGCGGAATCAAAAACGTCTCCCGCAATGACCAGCGCGTCCACCTCGTGAGCAAGAATGCACTTGAGCAGAAACTCAAGGAAGAGTTGATGTTCCTCCTGCCGCGAATGTTCTCCGAGCATCTTCCCCAAATGCCAATCGGCTGTGTGCAACACCCGGTAGCTGCCTGCCGGTTTGCTGCTCAAGGGGGCCAATGGTTCGTTCCGCGCCATAGTTTCTCTGCAAAGTGTTTGTATCTGGAAAGGGCATTGTCTGGAGTTTTATGTTGTGTGAGAAGGAAAAAGCGCTCGGCAAAGAAAGCGAGTCGGCTCGGTAATGGAGGCTCGAGAGTGAAAGACCTGTGCAGGCTCTAAGCTGCCCTTACATAAACAACTGCTTTGTTCTGCCGATCGTCTGGGGTGTCGGTCACGTCCACGACCACCCAGCTTTCGGTTCCGGACTCAAAGTACTCCCCGACCCGGGGTGGCGAGGGTAAATTGACTATCCACTCCCGCTGCTGTTCAGGGGGTTCCTGGCATAGTATCAAGATACGCACGGCTTAAGAATGGCATGCGCCGAAAAAAAATCAAAACCATCCCTAAGGAAAAAATTGCCGAGCAAATTGGCAGGTTGAAGGGTGACTGAGGGTCAAAGTATCTGCCATGCACCAAATAAGCATTTCAAAAGTGATACGCTGGCTCTAAACGGTGCTCAGTGCCTCAGCCAGAGATGAAGGAAGCCAACACTTTGGGTTTTGACTCCCTGGGGTTGCGCCCCTAATGTGCGGCGCGAATAGTATTATGAATGCGAAACTGCTCCTGAAAACATTGTTTTTTATCGTGATCCTGCTGCTCCTGGTTTTGATGGGCATGCACAACCGCGGTTCCGTGGATTTTACGCTGCCTCCGCTCTTGAAAAATCATCTCCAGCAGCCCGCTGCAATCATGTATTTCGCCTTCTTTGCCATTGGAGTGCTGACGGGCACGATTATGACCGCCGGAACCGGCAAGAAGGGTGGCAGTAAATCCAGCAAGTCGGAAAAGTAGCCCCATGCGCCTTGCACTCACATGGCTTGGATGGTGGGCAATGATCGCGAGTGTACCCTGCGCCCGGGCCGATGTTGTGAAAGGGGACAACTGGCTGACGGATGCTGCTGGAGTTTCCTCCTGGCTGGTGGCTCATCCATCGGATGTTCGCTCCAATGCATTTTCAGATTTGAAAGCGGAGTTTATAGCAGGCCGGGTAAAGGTGACTTGGACAGGGGAGGATGTTGGGAAGGATTCCTTGGTTTACCTGGTGAGCAGCGAAGAGGCGCCGGGTCACTGGGCAGCCCGGGATTGGCGACCGGAGGAGATGACCCGCCTGAGCACAGGGTTTGAAAAAGTGATTAAGGTCGAAGACCTCGATGTGCCGCAACTCTACTTCGTGAAAGTGGTTCAAGGTACAACCGCCTGGGAGTCTCCGATGCGTGTGTTTCAACCGCGGCAAGCGGGGATGGACATGCCCACCCGGCTATTTTGGCCTTTCCTGGAAGGGTTTGAGGAAGGGTTGGATCATTGGAAAATATTATCGCGAGCGGCTGAAGGCAACGTGTTGCGGACGAACGGCGCCGCCAAAAGCGGGATGGCCAGTTTGCAGGTGGTGCTCGGGCCAAAGCAGCGGCCTGTGACGGTTGGAACCACTCGCTTGCGGGGATGGCAAATCGTCAAGCAACGAGCTACTGGAGTTCGTGTTTGGCTCCGCACTGCTTCCGGCAAAGGCCGAGTCCGCTTCACCCTGCACGCGAATGCATTTACCCCTGAGCAGGCAATTTCGGTTGCGCCCGGGGAAATAGCCTTGAATGACCATTGGCAGCAGGTAGATCTTTTATTTGCTCAATTTCCGCCTTTGCCTTTGGGCGCCGTGGATTTCTTTAGCTTGGAATTCAGCGGTGAGGGCGCACGGGAATTCCAGATCGATAATGTTGGATTGCTGGGGCCTTGGAAGGCTGAAGAGTAGGCTGAGAGTTTGTTCAATTCTTGATGCCAGTGTGAGAGGATAGGAGAGGGCGATGAGATCAATAACTTTCAGGGGATAGGGAATCAGTGACCAAACCGGAAATTTTTTTGGGCAGTAGCCTGGAGGGACGGTGGGAGAAGTTCTGCTGCCGACTGGAGGAGTGCCGTTCAACCTGCACCGGTGAATCAGTGCGAAAGCTGCGCGTGGCCTTGCGCAAATTGCTGACCCAACTCGATGCCGCGTTGCAGTTCGTGGATTGTCGCAGCGGCAGAAATGCAAAGGCGCGGCTCAAGCGGGAATTAAAGGGCGTCGGCCGATTGCGTGATGTCCAGATGCAACGGAGTCGATTGGAAAGTTTGAAGCTCCACGGCGAGGCGGTGGATGATTTGGCAGGCTGGCTGAAAAAAAGGGAACGGAAGTTGATGCAGCGCATCGTGCGAAGCATGGCTGATTTGAAGTTGCCCAAACTTAAAAGCCAGCTTAGCAAGACTGCCGCGAAAGTAAGCCGCGTTTTGGAAAAATCCACGGAGGGATCAGAGGCCATGTTGCGGCGTCTGCTGGTGAGATCCTTCAAGCAAGTGGAGCGTCGTTATCAAGCGCTGGATAGGCGAGATCTGGACACAATCCATGATTTGCGCATCGCATTCAAAAAGTATCGTTACCTCAAAGAAGCCTTCTCGTCTGATAAGGCAAAAAGGGTTGGAGTATCACCCTTCAAGCTCTACCAGGACAAAATGGGCGAGGTGCAGGATTGGGAGGTCCTTTTGAAGATGGTCCATAAGTATTGCAACCGGCAGGGTGCTGGATTTTTTCGGAAACTAACCCCCCTCCGATCGCGCATTTTGAAGGAGCGGGATGCGGCCGTGCGGAAGTTCTGGGCCGCGCGCTCGGATTTTTTACAATGGAAGGGAGACCAGGAATCATGAAATTTACCTTGTATGTGCTCAGGCACGGAGAAGCGGAAGAGAAGGGTCCCCAATGGGAAACGCAGGATGACCAGCGGCCCTTGACAGTGGAAGGAATCAAAAACGTCGAAGCGGCTGTGCAAGGGCTAAAACGGATGGACGTTGAGTTCGACCTCGTTTTATCAAGCCCTTTCGTGCGAGCGCGTCAAACGACCGAGATTCTGGTCCGAGGCTTCGACGGAAGACCCAGAGTGGATTTTACAGACCACCTCACGCCGTCCGGCGATCCGCGAAAATTAATTGAGGATATTCGCTGGCATCGCATGCAATACTGCATCGTTTTGGTCGGCCATGAACCATACTTGAGCAAGCTGGTGGGCGAACTGATCAGCGGTGAAAATGGCAGCGACCTAACTCTGAAAAAAGGCGGCATGTGCAAGTTGGAAACGGAAAGGCTGGAATATGGACGCTGCGCGACATTGAAATGGCTTTTGACTCAGAAGCAACTGCGCGCGGTGGGCGCAGGCGCACGTGAATCGGACGGCAGCAAAGGTGAGAAGTAAACCGTTACAACGGCGCGAGGTCCACTTTCCAGGGCGGTTCGCAGGGATAGCCTAGAAAGCGCTTCGCGACTTCGGCGAACCGGTCCGCTTCATCCGTCACAAACGGTTGAATCACACCCGTGCGCTTGGAACTGGGATTGAGCATTCGCCGGTTCTCCAAGTGCTCGCGTACATATCTTGCGCAACTGTCCGCTGAATCCACCAGGGCGACGTCAGGGCCTACAACCTTTCGGATTGCAGTCTTGAGCAAAGGATAATGAGTGCAGCCAAGAATCAGCGTGTCCATTTTCTGGCGCAGCATCGGGGTGAGATAATCCTTAAGAATCGTTTGTGTCACCGGATGATTGGTCCAGCCTTCCTCGACCAGGGGAACAAGGAGCGGGCACGCTTTGGCGAAAACCTTGGCCGTCTCGCAACGAGCCATAATCCCGCTGGTGTAAGCCTTGCTGCGGATCGTCGCGTTGGTGCCAATGATTCCGATTCGTTTGCTTTTGCTCGCCATCAACGCGGCAACTACTCCGGGGGTAATCACGCCAAAAACCGGCACCTGGAACTTTTTCTCCAGAATCGGCAGAGCCCAGGCCGAGCACGTGTTGCAGGCGACCACCACGGCCTTAACATGCTGCTGCATGAGGAATTGCGTGTCCTCGCAGGCAAACCGCACTACCGTGCTGGGAGATTTGCTTCCATACGGCACACGGGCGGTATCGCCGAGGTAAACCAGATCTTCATTCGGCAGAACGCGATGAATCTGGCGGGTGACCGTAAGACCGCCCACACCGCTGTCAAAAATACCGATGGGTAAAGAAGGGTTCATTCGTTTTTCCGGTCGCTATTCCACAATCCTTTTGTAGCTAAGGACCCCCTCGGCGATGGCCTGGGCCATTTGGCGACGATAGGCCGGATCGTAAATTTTCCTGGCTTCCGCTTTGTTGGACATGAAACCGCCTTCGATCAGGATAGCCGGCATTTCAGCACTGCGCAGGACGGCATAACGGGCGCGGCAAACGCCACGATCGTCTACCCCAAGGTTCTTGAGCAGCGTCTTTTGCATTTGGTAGGCGAGTAGAATGTTTTTGCTATCGGTGCGGTTGCCCGGATAAGCCCCGGAATTTCCACCCTCTCCGCGGGCATTTGTGGAACTGGTGCGGGCAGGAGTCATGCAGAAAATCTGAGTGCCTTTGATTGCCGCACCACCTGGACTTCCATCCATGGAATTAAAATGGAGGCTGATGAAAAGATCGGCGCGCTTGGCCCTGGCTCTATCCGGGCGCGCGGGCAAATCAACAAATTCATCCCCGGTGCGCGTTAAATAAACCTTCAGGCCGGCTTTAGTGAGCTGGGCGGAAAGTTCCTTGGCCAGGAGCAAGGTGTAATTTTTTTCCTGCTGCCTGCCTTCGCATTTTCCTGGGTCCTTGCCACCATGGCCTGGATCAATACAAACGGTTGTAATCTTTTTGCCAGGGTTGTTACGAGAGGGAGCAAGGAGCGGTTGAAGGACGGTTGAAACATCGACCTGCGGAATGAAGGCGGATCCGTTTCGAAAACTAATCGGGGCGGAAAGCGAAATGGAAATGTCGTTGATCACGACCCTGCGCGAATCCGGTGCAAACGAAATGCTCCATTCATTATTGGAAATACGGAGTTCCTGCCTGGTCGATTTTACCTGAAACCGATTGGCCCGGGCCCAATCCTCCAGGCGGACGTAATCGGCGCCGGAAACGGCAACGCGTTCCAGCGCCGCCGGAGCGCTGTGCGCCAGGGCAGCCAGGCCGGTGACCAGAACCAGTCCTAGGCTCATGAAGATCTTCATGGTCGAATGCCACTGTGCCGAGACCGATATGTGAATTCAAGAGAAAGGGTGCCGAGAAGCAGAGCTCATTTCCCGAAACGTGCGTCGAAGGACCAGTCCGAGCAAATGAACGCCTCACGGGCTTGCGACATTTCCGCAGATGGTTAGGGTGGAATTATGCCATTGGCCTATCCAGCGGATCCACAAATTGGATTCTTCCCCGATCAAGCCAAATTGCTCGAAATCGGTGAAAACCGTTGACGCTGCGGAAAGCGTTACCTAGATTGCACCATCGGTTTTCGCAACTTTTAAGAACAGGCTGTATTGAAATGAGTAATTCGGGAAATCCCACAAAAGGTCTGGAAGGCGTAGTGGCCGCTTCGACGCGTCTGAGTGATGTGCGTGGAGATGTTGGGCAGCTAATTTATTGCGGATACGACATCAACGAATTGGCGGGAAAGGTCAGCTACGAGGAAGTGGTTTTTCTGCTGCACCACAACCATCTGCCGAACCAGCATGAGTTGCAGGAACTGAAGCAAACTCTGTCTCAATTCCGGGAATTGCCCCAGGGGGTGATTGACATTATTTGCAAGCTCCCGAAGGACACGCCTCCCATGCATGCCTTGCGGACGGCTGTTTCGGTTTTGGGCTGTTTTGATACCACGCGGGACGATGAATCGCAGCACTCGCAGCGGCGCAAAGCGTTGCGGCTTATTTCCCAAGTGCCTATTTGCGTGGCCTATTTTCATCGATATCGCCAGGGCCTGCCTTTGGTGCATCCCAATTACGCCCTGGGTGAAGCGGCCAACTTCCTTTACATGATAAACGGCGAGAAGCCGACCTCCGAAGCGGAAAGCACCATGGACATGTGTTACGTGCTCCATGCTGATCATGGGATGAACGCCTCCACGTTCAGCGCCCGTGTCACCATCGCCACCTTGAGCGATATGTATTCGGCCATCACGAGTGCCATAGGCACCTTGAAGGGCCCGCTCCATGGCGGCGCGAATGAAGGAGTGATCAAGATGCTCCAGGAAATTGGGTCGCTGGAAAAGGTGGACGCTTTTGTGCAGGACTGCCTGGCCCAGAAAAAGAAGATCATGGGCATTGGCCACCGGGTTTATAAGACTCTCGATCCGCGTGCGCCGCATCTGAAGCGCATGGCGCAAATCCTGAGCGCAAAGCTGGGTGACCCCAAGTGGATTCAGATGAGCGAGCGGATTGCCGAGATCATGCTCAAGGAAAAGCACCTGAACGCCAACGTTGATTTCTACTCTGCCACGGTTTATTACTCGCTCGGCATCCCTATCGATCTCTTTACTCCCATCTTTGCGATTGCGCGGACATCCGGCTGGACGGCCAATGTGCTCGAGCAATTGGCGGATAACCGGCTCATCCGGCCGCAGAGCGTTTATACAGGCCCGGTGGGCCTGAAGGTGACGCCAATTGAGCAGCGTTAACACTGCTCAATGCACCCGCTCAACCCTGCATTTCAAGCATCCGGAAATAAAAGCTAAGGCCCATGAATATTCACGAGTACCAAGCCAAACAACTTCTTGCCCAGCACGGTGTGACGGTCCCTCCCGGCGAAGTGTGCGACACACCCGACGCTGCGAAAGCTATCGCTCAAAAGCTTTTCACCGCCGGGGCCACGCTCGTGGTTGTAAAATCACAAATCCATGCTGGCGGACGGGGCAAGGGCACTTTCAAATCCGGCTTTCAGGGCGGGGTGAAGCTTTGCAAGACGGCTGATGACGTTTTTGAAAAAGCCGAGGCGATGCTTGGGAACGTGCTTGTCACAAAGCAAACCGGAGCCGAGGGCCGCCTGGTCAAGAAGCTCCTGGTCGCCGCTGCTCCTGAAATCAAGAAAGAACTTTACCTCGCTGTTCTGCTGGACCGTGCCACCTCCCGGCCGATCATCATGGCCAGTACCGAAGGCGGTGTGGACATTGAGGAAGTGGCGGAAAAGAGCCCTGAGAAGATCGTCAAGGAATGGATCGATCCGGCAGTTGGGATCATGCCTTATCAGGCGCGCAAGATTGCCACGGCGCTGGGATTAAAGGGCGACGTGTTCAATCCCGCCGTGAAATTGATCACAGGCGTTTACAAGACTTCCTGGGAATGCGATGCGGCCATGGTGGAAATCAATCCGCTCTGCATTGTCGTTGGCCCCGATGGCAAAGAAACGATCGTGGCGGTCGATGCCAAAATGAGCTTGGATGACAACGCTCTTTATCGGCATCCCGAAATCCAGGCAATGCGTGACTTAGGAGAGGAAGCACCGCTTGAAATCGAGGCCAGCAAGTTCAATCTGAATTATATCAAGCTGGACGGAAGCATCGCATGCCTGGTGAACGGCGCGGGCCTCGCGATGGCCACCATGGATATCATTCAGCACTTCGGCGGATTGCCCGCGAATTTCCTGGATGTGGGCGGTGGCGCCAGCAAGGAGCAGGTCACCGCGGCTTTCAAAATCATCCTGAGCGATCCGAACGTGAAGGGAATCCTCGTAAACATTTTTGGCGGTATCATGGATTGCAACGTGATAGCTACCGGCATCGTCGAAGCAGTTCGCGAGACCGGATTGAAGCTGCCATTGGTCGTGCGATTGGAAGGCAATAATGTTCAGGCAGGAAAGAAGACCCTTGGTGAATCTGGCCTGACCATCATCACCGGCGATTCGATGGCTGATGCCGCGAAGAAGATCGTGCAAGCATTGGGCAAATAATCAGCAACTCCTTAAAAGAAATTCTCCAATGGCAATTCTTGTTACTCCCCAAACGAAAGTGCTCGTGCAAGGCATTACCGGCAGCTTCGGCGCACGGCATGCCCAACTCAGCTTGGCTTATGGCAGCCAGATAGTGGCAGGCGTGACCCCCAGCAAAGGCGGTCAGACTTTTGAGAATAAAGTGCCGATTTTTGACACCGTGGCGCAAGCCGCCCAGGCAACTGGCGCGACAGCCTCGGCGATCTTTGTTCCGCCGCCCTTTGCTGCCGACGCTATCCTCGAAGCGGTGGATGCGGGACTGGATCTTGTGGTCTGCATCACTGAAGGCATTCCCGTCAATGACATGGTGCGGGTCAAACGCGCGATGGAAGGTAAAAAGACACGGCTTATCGGCCCTAACTGTCCGGGCATTGTAACTCCCGGTGAGGGCAAGGATTCCTCTGGCGGTTGCCGAATCGGCATTGCTCCCGGTTATATCCATAAGAAAGGCCATATTGGCGTTGTATCCCGCAGTGGCACGCTGACCTACGAAGCGGTTTGGCAATTGACCTGCCGGGGTGTGGGCCAGAGCACTTGTGTTGGCATCGGCGGCGACCCGGTGAACGGCACGTCTCATTTGGATGTCATCAAAATGTTTATGGCTGATCCCGAAACACGTGGAATCATCATGATTGGCGAAATTGGGGGCAGCGCAGAGGAAGAAGCGGCTGAGTGGATCCGAAAGAACGGCACCAAGCCGGTCGCTGGGTTTATCGCGGGCGCAACCGCTCCTCCAGGCCGCCGGATGGGCCATGCGGGCGCAATCGTCAGCGGCGGAAAAGGCACTGCGGCAGCGAAAATCGCTGCCTTCAAGGAAGCCGGCATCGGAGTGGCGGCCACCCCTTCCGATATGGCTGATACCTTGTTGAAGATGATGTAGATGGCCCGCGCGCGACATGGGCCTGGTTGATATCATCCTGAATGTCGCCGCATTGCTGCTTTGGCTGAACTGGCGAGAGATGCGCCAGGCCCGCAGGGAAAAACCTGATCGTATTTCCCTGGCAGGGCTGCTGAAGTATGCTGGCAAACCGAGTCACCGCCAATGGTGGCTGATTCTGATTATTCCTATCGTCCTGCTGGTCCGGGCTTTGATCTTTCAACAGGTCGGTCCTTCATTGCACTGGACGCCAAGGCTCTCTCTTGAACTCATAACGCTTCCGTTTCACAGCAATTTCCCCGGGCGAATGCTCAGCTATTCAGTCCTGAACTTTCTTCTCCTCCTCGGCCGCGTTTATATTTTGCTGCTGTTCCTGTCCATGGTGAATCGGGGTGCTCTGGAACACGACATGATCCAGCGCTGGGTGCGCATGCAACTAGGGCGTCTGGACCGCTGGCCATTCTGGCTGCAAATCTTCCTAATCCTGATCGTGGCGGTGGCATCCTGGTTCTCAGTCACGCCATTGTTGCGCCATCTGGGGATTACTCCGGAATCGCACACACACATGCGCACGGCCATTGAAGGATTGCTGATCGGAATATCGGCGCTCCTCATATGCAAATATTTGATGGTTGGGGTTCTCATCCTCTATGTTGCCAATACCTACATCTACTTCGGACGCTCGCCTCTCTGGGAATTCGTGCAGGTGACGGGCCAGAATTTGCTTTGGCCAGTCCGCTTTATTCCGCTGTTGTTCGGAAAGCTGGATCTGCGGCCAATGGTCATGCTGGCCCTCGTCGGCGGGGCGGCTTATGGATGCGAGTTGGCGTTAGAAAAAATCTACTTCTATTTGCCGCGTTGGGTTTGAGCGGCTGCGGTTTACCGCTGGGGCGTTTGCCCGATGTTTGATCCCGCCCCGGCCGCTGTAGAATCGGGAGGGATCGAAAATGGCACCTGCAATCCGGACATTCGTTGGGGTCTTCCGGGCCGCTGTGGCTAATTACAGCAGCGACAAAATTCCACGGCTGAGCGCGGCCTTGGCCTATTACACGATCTTTTCGCTTTCACCTTTGTTTGTTTTCCTGGTTGCAGTAGCGGGGCTTTACTTTGGAGAGGAGCACGGTCGAAAACAGCTCCTGGACCAGATTCGCGAATACATGGGTGAGCAAGGCGCAAAAGCTTTGGGATCCGTTTTGGTAAAGGCTAGCAAGCCGGCTGCGGGTATTTTGGCCACGATCATCGTCGGTGTAACCTTAATGCTGGGGGCCACAGGTGTGTTCGTGGAGTTGCAAGATGCGCTGAACACGATTTGGAACGTGCGTCTGCGAACGGGGCAGGGAGTTAAAGGCTTTATTAAGAATCGGTTGCTTACATTTGCAATGGTTGTCGTCATCGGTTTCCTTTTGCTTGTGTCCCTGATTCTCACGGCGGTGTTGGCAGGCCTCGGAAAGTTTATGGGAGAACGTTTCCCTTTGTTGGAACCGATAGGCCAAATGCTAAACCTGGTATTGTCATTCGTTGTGATCACTTTGCTCTTTGCCATGATCTTTAAAATTCTGCCGGATGTGAAAATAGCCTGGAAAGATGTATGGACGGGAGCGGCGTTGACGTCGGTGCTGTTCAATGCAGGTAAGTTTTTGATTGGTTATTACCTTGGCAAAAGCTCGGTCTCATCCGCCTACGGGGCGGCAGGCTCGCTTGCAGTGATTTTGCTTTGGGTTTTTTACTCTGCTCAGATTCTGTTCTTTGGGGCGGAATTCACCGAGGCTTACGCCAACAAGTTCGGGGGCTGCCTAATACCCAAGAATGGCGCGGAGTTCATGGGGCCACGAGTAAAGGTTAAAGGTTGAACAGCGGCGCGGTCCCAAGGCGCGATTCTCAAGTTTTGGCCATAACCATCATCGGTTGCCAACATTTTCGGTGGACAAGGCCTTGGGGGAAGCAAGGTGTTGCTTGAGCTTTGGTGAAATCAGATTAAACTGGAGCATTCGTTACTTCGGTGCGTCACGGTTATGAAATGGAAGCTTTTGGTCTTTTGGCTGTGCTCTCTGGCAAGTGCTCTGGCGCGCCAAGGCGCGGTGGAAACTCGTGACGGCAAAATCTACGAGGGAGCTATTCGCTTTTTACCTGGCTCGGTGCTCGTGGTGAGTTCTGCCCGCGATTTAATGGTGCGAATTCCAACCACCAATGTCATGGAACTGACGTTCCACAAAGACGAGGAGGCTGCGCTCCTCCCCGAGCCGTGGGAGGTCACGGCGGAGGATGGAAATTTGCCGGCCCCCTGGAAAAAGGAGGATATCGGAAATGGGAAGATGCGCGGGAATGCCGAGTTCATTGGCAGCGTGGTTCGGCTTTACAGCGGTGGCCGCAGTGTTCATGAGGCAGAAGATGCCTGTCACTTTGTTTACAAACCGATCACTGGGGACAGCGAAATCGTCACACGAGTGCTTCAGGTACAACGCGCTGGAGCCCGCGCCAGGGCAGGCATCATGATGCGAGAAGGCCTGGAGGCGAACGCAAAGCATGTGAGCTTCGCTTTGACCGCGGGAGAAGGTGGCCAATTTACGTGGCGAGACCAGGCAGGGGCAGTCGCACAAACAAGTGCACGTCCTGATTTGGTTGCTCCTTATTACATCAAGCTGCGCAGGGACGGAGATACATTTACCGGTTTTAAATCAGGGAACGGACGCACCTGGACCGTTCTCTACCAGGTGAGTGTACCAATGCATCCGAATATTTATGTAGGCCTGGCTGCTTCGGGTTTTGGGGAGGAGTTTGTTAGCCGCGCCATGCTGGATAATTTCAAGGAAGCTCCCAGTATCCCTGTAACCGCCTGTGTCCCAACAGTGGAATTGCTCAGTGGTTCAACGCTGGCCGGTCGAATTGTAGCCCTTAATGATTCCGGATTGTTCCTGTCCGGATCGCCCGGGCGTGACCCGATTCCGCAACGCTCGATTGCGAATGTTTTATTCCAGTGGCTGCCTTCGCGCTTTTCTTCGCTTCTGAATTCGGGCAAGAAAGGGGTTTTACTGACGAATGGGGAATTTGTAGAGGGCGACTTCAAGGGAATCGAAAACGGAAAGCTCATTCTCAGTTCGGTTCTCTTTGGTATTAAATTCTATCGAATGGATGATGAGTTGATCGCGTTGGTTCTGCAAAAGCCTTCAAAAGCTAAAAATCTCGTTGAAGTGAGGACGACGGATGGTTCCGCCTGGACTGGAACGGGCATGGAAATTGCCGACAATGAAATTGTCCTGAAGGAATCCGCGCTCGGGAAACATTCTATCCCTATTTACGACCTGGCCGGGGTGCGTTGGAATCAATAGCAGGGAGGCCCAGGGAAGGGCGAGAATGTTTAAGTAAATGGGGGCAACCCGTTACCGCCGTTGCTTCGTTTGATCCGGGGTAAAGACCAGGAACAATTCTTCTTTTATTTTCCGGATGGATTTAAGACGCAAGGGCATTGCCTTGCCGAGTGTGGTAAACCCTTCGCCATCCGCTAAAGTGGGAGCCTGCGCGCCGCCAAAAAGCAAGGGACAGACTGTCACGTAAATTTCGTCAACCATCCCGGCCCTCAGCATGGCATCGTTCAACGCTCCGCCACCTTCACAAACCAGCCTTTTTATTTTCCATTTGGATCGCAGCCAGCTCATGGCAGCGCGGAAATCGATTTCGGATTTCCCAAAGATGCCCACGTCATCGGCCAGACTTCGAAGGACTTTTAATTTTTCAGGTGATATCTTTTTCGAAGCAAGAATGATGATGGGTGAGTGGCGATGCTTGAAGATTTCCGCATCCGGATTCAACGTGCCCGAGCCGGTTGCCACGACGCGAATATTATACTCGGAAAGCTTGTTGCGCAGACGCTGCTGACGGTACTTTTTTGCGCCTGGCTCCAGGGTTGCTGGAAAAAGGTCCACTGTCCGTGCGCCCGCCATCACTGCGTCCGCGCCGGCGCGGAGTTGGTAGAGCAATTCCTGGTCGCGCTTGCTGCCAAAAGGTTCAAACACCCGGCTGGCTGGAGCGAGCTTTCCATCTGCAGTCATTGCTGCGTTGAGCTGCACGAACGGAAACTTCGGGCGGTCGATTGCCCGGCTCGGTTTGGTTTCCTTCCTCATAAAATCAACATGGCGTCCCCATAACTGAAAAACCGGTAATGTTCCCGCACCGCCGTTTCGTAAGCTTTCAATATAAACTCTCGGCCATCCATCGCTCGCGGGGAAGCAAAGGCACTCACCAGCATCAGCAGGGTGGAACGTGGCAGGTGGAAGTTCGTCAGCAGCACGATTGCGATTCTGAATGTGTAAGGAGGATAGATGAAGATCCGGGTGCGCCCACTCCCGGGAATTAATTTTCCGTCATGTGCGGCAGCGACACTTTCCAGCACTCGCAACGAAGTGGTGCCAACAGCCACGACACGGCGGCCTTCCGCTTTTGCGGCGTTTACGGCCGCCGCGGTTTTCTCAGGCACAAAGAATCGCTCCTCGTGCATGGTATGCTGGGAGATCTCCTCAGCTTTGACTGGGGCAAAAGTTCCGAGGCCCACGTGCAACGTGACCTGGCAAATCTGCACCCCTCCATTTTTGGCTTCTTCAAGCAACGCTGGCGTGAAGTGAAGACCCGCGGTGGGCGCCGCGACCGAACCCTTCTCTGTAGCAAAAACCGTTTGGTAACGCTCCAGGTCCGATTTCAAATCCTGCGGCGATGCGCGTTGAATGTAAGGGGGCAGGGGAAGTTCACCCAGTTGTCCGAGCTCGTCCAGGATATTGGTTGTGCCGGTGAACCGGAGCAGGCGGTGGCCTTCTTCATTGTGCTCCAGGACCGTTGCAAAAACATCGGAAGGTTTTCCACAAGGATTCAGCAGCCGAATCCAAGTGCCGGGTCGAGCTCGCTTTCCCGGTTTCATCATGCTCCACCAATCGCCAGGGGCGGATTCTTCCAGGAGCAACATCTCAAAATGCCCCCCGGTTTTTTCGTTCACTCCACGCAGTCGAGCTGGAATAACTTTTGTATTATTCAACACCAGGACGTCCCCTGAGCGCAGGAAAGTTAACAATTCGGGAAATTGGTGGTGAGCAATTTGGCGCGTGCCACGTTCCAGCACCAGAAGACGCGACTGGTCTCGGTCAGGTGCAGGAACCTGCGCGATCCGATCGGCCGGCAAATCAAAGTCGAAGTCGCTTGTGCGCACAACCCACTTTAAATGAGAAGGTTGGAGCGACGCAATAAATACGGGGAGATTAAGATTCCTTGAGAATGGCAGGTATGAAAAGGCTGTGAAGCATCATGCGGCGCAACGGGTGGTACCGATCATCCTGTTGTTCCGATAGTATGCAGCGAAAAACACACTTCCTCAGCAGCACAAACGGGAAAACTTCACGGAGCGAACAAATTCGGAGAACAGTTTTTTGACTTACAAAAAATATTTTTTCGAATCGCTCCGCGGAGTTGTTCACAGGTAAGCCAAAATGAGTTTACGTTATCGCAAAGGGATTTTGAAAGATTTTCGAACCTCTTAGAATAACATCAGAGGAATGTGTTAATAACTTTTGAAAGGGTGGACACAAAAACCCATTGACGGTTTGGGTAGGAAACGGTAGAAAGCGGGAGGTTTTGGTAGACAGCGGGAAGAGAGCTTCCCAGAAGCGAAAATGCACAAATGGCGGAAGCAGAATTCAACGTGCCCAGCTTCCATGGCGATTTCCGCTATGGAATCGATGACAGCCGTAGAGTGATGATTCCGGCCAAATGGCGGCCGAAAGATCCGAGCGTGGTTTTTACAGTGATCCTGTGGCCGATCGGCGTTGAGGACTTCCTTCTCGTTTTACCGCCCGAACGCTGGCAAGTGATGCTCGATAAGCTGAAAGCAAAATCGCTGCATGACAAAAGAGTGGCCACGCTTGAGCGGGTGATTGGGGCGAGTTCAGCTCCCTTAACCCTGGATCGGGTTGGCCGGTTCGTCCTGCCGGAGCATCTGGCAAAGCCAGCCGGGATAGAGAAGGAAGCACAGTTTGTCGGACGCCTGGACAAGTTTGAGATGTGGAGTCCGGTGCGGTATCAGGCAGCGAATGCGGATGACAAGAGTTTGGCGGCGAGCGTGGCGGCGGAAATCGATTTATGAGCCTCGTGCAATTGCTTTCAGTGGGCAGAAGCCTGCTGAACATCCAGGACAGGCCCAGTCCGTACCGGATGAGGCAGGATCATTTGTTGCCGAAGTTTGGGCGGGTTGAGGGAAGAGAACCGGAAAAGCGAGCGGTGCGGGAAGTGTCGCCGCGAGAAAATAGGAAGGAGCCTAAAGTGAACGAAAGTCAGGAAGTGAAAGTGAAGCGAGGTGGTTCGCTGTTTCGCTGGATGAAAAGAGCAAATCCTTTTGCTCGCAAGCCCGCGGCTGCGGCGCCCGAAAAGGCTCCGGTGCAGTATGAGCTGGTGCTCGATAGCATCAAGCCAGTGCGAAACGATTTGCATGACACGGATTTAATGGTGGTTCCCGCGCGGGCAGCCGAGAACAAAACGGCTGCGACAGGACGCGAGACGGAACCCGCCGGGATGGCGGGCAAGACGAGCTCGCGAATCTTCGGGAAGAAATAGAGGATTATGGCCGGTGCCCGACTTTACGCATACGCCGGTTCTGCTGGACGAAGTAATCGAGGCGTTACAACCGAGGGACGGCGGAGTCTACGCGGATGGAACCCTCGGTGGCGGTGGGCACTCGGAAGCAATACTTCGGGCGAGCAGCCCGACGGGATGGCTGTATGGCTCCGATCGAGATGGCGCAGCGCTCGAGGCGGCGGCCGCACGACTGGCCCAATACTCCGGAAGGTTTGAGTTCCGGAGAGGAAATTTCGCCGAACTGGCGGATTGGATTAAGCATGGAAGCTGCGACGGGGTCCTGCTGGATCTGGGGGTGAGCTCGCCTCAAATGGATATGAGGGAGCGGGGGTTCAGCATTCAGCAGGACGGTCCGCTCGATATGCGGATGGATACGCGCCAGCCACTGACGGCTGCGGAGTTGGTGAATGGTTGGAGTGATAACGAACTGGCGCGGATCTTTAGGGAATACGGGGATGAGCCGCAGGCGCGACGGTTTGCGCGAGCGATAGTTGAGGATCGTCAGCGGTACCGATTTGAAAGAACCGGGCAACTGGCTTCCCTCATCGAGCGATTGGCGCCCCGCCACGGCAAAAAACGACATCCGGCGACTCAGGTGTTTCAGGCCCTGCGCATAGCGGTAAATGATGAGATAGGTTCGCTCAAAAGCGGACTGGCGGCAGCTTTCACTATTCTGCGCCCGGGCGGCCGCATGGCGATTATCACCTTTCACTCGCTGGAAGATCGGGTTGTAAAAGAATTTGGCCGGGAAAAAGCGCGCGACTACACCTTTGAAGGGGAAATGGACGTCCCCGAGTTGCGCAAACCGAAGACCCCGGAATTAAAATGGGTGCAACGGAAGGCAATTCAACCTTCAGAATCTGAAGTTGAAAAGAACCCGCGGGCGCGCAGCGCTCAGCTCCGCGTGATGGAGAAACTCTAAATGGCAAGGAATCGAAAAAGTCAATCGGGTGCGGTCTGGATCATCCCGGTGTTCAAGGCCGGGCTGTTGTGCCTGCTCCTCGGAGGCTCTTCGGTGGGGTACGTGCTCCAGAAGAACAAGATCTTTGAACTGGGCCAGCAAATCAATAAGCGCGAAGCACAGCTGGAACGCCTGAAGCGCGACAACAAGCTCCGAGCCAATACACTGGCAAACCTGCAGCTCCCACACAAAGTGGCCGAGCGAGTGAAAGACCAGAAGCTCGGCTTGATCCAACCGGCTGCCGGATCCGTCATCTGGCTGGAGGAACCTTTTGCAGACAAGTCGGCCAACCCACCAACCACACCGGCGTTGATGGTCATGCGCAACAACGCGCACCCGGAGTCGCCGTGATTTGCCGCCGCCCGCGTCGCTTGGTCGCATGAGGAACCAAGCTCGTGGGCGGTCGGCAACCTAAACAATGGTCAAACCAACACATCTCCGTCGTCTCTTCCTGCTCGCCACCCTGATTGGGCTGGTGTTTCTGGGCCTGGGGGCGCGCCTGGTCGCGCTGCAGGTAGTGCAGCACGATAAGTATCGCAAAATTGCGGAGAGCAATGTGCAAAGCTTCGCTCTTCGGGAGCCGAAGCGGGGCGATATTCTTGATATCAACGGCAATCCGCTTGCCACGACTTTTCCGGTCAAGCGCGTCTTTGCCAACCCTTTCTTCCTCGGCCGGCATTACGTCGAAGCCGCCCGGGTGCTGGCCCCGCTTCTGAATTATCCTGAGGCGGAACTCATCGCGAAGTTGAATCCGCTCAAAATGAATCAGGCTGGCGTGGTCAAGACCAACCTCTATGTAAATCTCCATCGGAAAGTAAGCATGGAGCAATGGCAGCAAATCACCCAGGCCATGGCTCAAATCACCTTGAGCGTGGATGAGACGAAGCTGACCAGGCCTGAGAAACGGTTCTACTTTGCTTTGAGGACCAAAGCCCTTTACTCGATCGATGATCAACAGCGCTATTATCCGAGCAAAAGTCTGGCAGCGCACGTGGTCGGATTCATCCACGAGGATGAGAAGGAGTTCAACAATGCTTCCTACACCGAAGTTAAAGGTGTTGATGGCGTGGAGCGCTGGTTCGACTCGCAGTTAAAAGGCGTGCGCGGCTGGCGGGTGACTGAAACGGACAACCGTAAACGGGAAATCACAGTTTACCGCGAGCAGGAAGTGGAGCCCAGGCCCGGCCTGAACGTGGTGCTCACCATCGATATGGTGATCCAAAGCATTGTCGAACAACAACTGGCTGAGGCCATGAAGAAGCATTCTCCGATCAGCGCTTCTTCCATGGTGGTGCGGCCGGCCACGGGTGAGATTCTGGCCATGGCGACCCTGCCGACTTACGATCCAAACCAACCCTGGTCTTACAAGCAGGATGAGATGCGCAACCGGATCGTTGCCGACGCCGTCGAGCCGGGTTCCACGTTCAAGATCGTGGTGGTTTCATCCGCTCTCAACGAAGGAGTAATAAAATTTACCGACACCTTCGACT
>JAQGOV010000080.1 GCA_028293425.1 Verrucomicrobiales bacterium | reverse complement strand
TTCCTTCACGTCGCTCTGCCGATCTTAGCATATCCGAGCCGAGGGACCTCTTTAGTAGAAATTCGGGTGAAGAGTAAAGACCCTGAAGAGGCTGCCCGCATTGCCAATGCGGTCGCGGAGACCTATGCGGATTCTAGACTGCAATTGCGAAAGGAATCTTCCACCAATGGCATTGATACGCTCCGCCGACAACTTAAGGAAACAGACGAAAAGATTGCCAAAGCTCAGAGGGAATTAAACGAGCAAAAGGCAAAGCAGGGGAACTCAGAGCCGACTCAGGCTCCGGCCAAACCTCGTGCTGACCTGCCAGTTCCCCAGCCGGAGGTCCTCACATCAACCAATTCTTTCTCAACTTTCTCGCTCAATGTCAGCGATGTTTCCTTCAAGCTGGCGGGAGCAAGTTTGGAAAAAGGAGTGATGCCGGATGCAGGTTCTATTCGGAGCGAGGAGTTTATTAATGCTCTTGATTATCGGGACCCGGAGCCGACGGGCAGCGCGCCGATTGCGTTCAATTGGGAGCGCGCGCGTTATCCGTTTGCGTACGGGCGGGATTTGCTGCGGTTTTCGGTCAAGACGGCGGCGGTCGGACGGCAGGCGGGGCAGCCGCTGAACCTGGTGCTGTTGCTGGATAATTCTGGATCCATGGAACGAGCGGATCGGGTGCAGATACGGCTGGAATGCCTGCGCGTTCTGGGAGCGCAGCTAAAAGCGCAGGATCGGGTGAGTGTGGTGGCCTTTGCGCGCACGCCGCGGCTGTGGGTGGATGGATTGAGCGGCAGCCAGGCCGGGGAATTGCCTCAGAGGGTGGGAAGCCTGTCGCCTGAAGGGGGAACGAACCTGGAGGAAGCCATGAACCTGGCTTACCAAACGGCATTGAAGCATTACCTGCCGAGCGGGGTGAATCGGGTGGTGTTGCTGACGGATGGAGCGGCCAATCTTGGGGATGTGAAACCGGAATCGCTTAAGCAGAAAGTGGAGGCATATCGCAAACAAGGAGTGGCCCTGGACTGTTTTGGGATTGGCTGGGACGGCTATAATGATGATGTGCTCGAGGTTCTCTCAAGAAATGGAGATGGCCGTTATGGATTCGTGAACACGCCTGAAGCAGCCAGGACGGAATTTGCGGCTCAATTGGCTGGCGCGCTAAAGGTGGCTGCCTCAGATGTCAAAGTGCAAGTTGAGTTCAATCCACAGCGTGCGACGGCCTACCGGCAAATCGGCTACGCCAGGCATCAACTCACCAAAGAACAGTTTCGGGACAACACCGTGGACGCTGCGGAGATTGGCGCGGCCGAATCTGGAAATGCTCTTTACGTCGTACAGGTGGATCCAAAAGGGGAGGGACCGATTGCCACCGTGCGGGTGCGTTTCAAAGTGCCGGGCACGACCGATTATCGAGAGCACGCCTGGATAGTGCCTTTCAACGCTGAAGCCAAAAACATCGAACAATCGAGTGCGGCGCTGCGACTGGCAGGTGTGGCATGCGCGTTTAGCGAATGGCTGGCTGGAAGCCCTTATGCCGGCGAGGTCACAACGGACCGGTTGCTGGCCCTGCTCCATGGTGTTCCAGAAATCTTTGGAGCCGATCCCCGTCCGAAGCGGCTTGAGTGGATGATCCGGCAGGCGAAGAGCCTTTCAGGGAAGTAAAGACCTGCCGGTGGATGGCACCTGCTGGGAAGTCGGGTTAGTTCGAAGTCGTGAACCTTGAGCATTATGAATTCCTTTAAAATCCTGGCGGTGATCGTGTGCCTGAACGTGTTGCCGCTTTTGAGCGGAGCGGAAAAAGAGTTGCGCGATTTCTCCATCAACGGCGGCGTGCAGGATGGGAAGGCGCGATTGGTGATCGAGGCCCAGGTGCAAGGGCTGGGCGAGGACAAAGCCAAACTGCTCTACGCGACGGCTCTCGAGCAGGCGATCCAAGTTTCTCGGGAGCAGATTTCGCACACGGTGCGTGCGAATTTCGAAATCCTGCAGGGCGAACCAAAAGAAATCCTGCTCACACTTCAGGGAGAAGGAGAGATTAAAAAAGTTGAAGGCTCAAACTTGCAGGATTGGAGCGTGCGTCAGGAAACCAATGGGGTCCGGACACTGGTCCTGCGGCCACGAAAAGTGGAGAAATTGCCGGGCTCATTTTCGGTGACCATCAGCGCTGAAAGATCATTGAAGTTATGGGCGAATCCCGTTCCGATGCTAACCTTTGCTCCGCCAACTCCGGCGCTCTTCAGCGGCTACGTTAGAATCGAGGCAGTCCCGGAATTGAGCGTACAGTCAACGAACCTTGCGGGGCTGATACCGATGGAACCGAAATACCTGCCCGAGGGGCTCCAGTCGCGAACCAACGCTGAGGATCAAGGGGTGCTCGCCTTTCGCTTTCATGGCGCAGCCTACACATTGCCCGTGAATGTGACCGTGGCAGATCCGGAGGCGCGTCGGGTTGTGTTGCAGGATTTCAGGCTAGAAGGCCAGCTTGCGGATCGGGGGGCAGAATTTGTTCTCACGGCGGTGGCGCGGGTAAAAAATTCTAATGGGGGACGACTGCAACTTCTATCCGGAGGAGTGGCCCTGGCCGATGTGCAACGGAGCCCAGATTGGCATCTCTCCTTTACCAACGGCGCGTTCGTTCTCATTTTTGATAAACCGGGTGAGTTTCCATTGCGCTTAAAATTTAATGGGGCGGTTCGGCAGGCCGGCGGTTGGAACAATTTGGATTTCCGGGTGGCACCCGGGGCGGTGCAACCGGTTACGTTCAAGGGGTTGGCGGCAGATACTCAAATCGAATATCCGGGCGCGGCGCGGCCGGAGCGGTCCGGAGAGAACTTTGTGAGCTTTCTGCCCCCCGACGGGACCGTGAAGGTATCCTGGAAAAGGGCCAAACCTGAAGCCGAAGGCAAGTTGTTTTATTCGGCGGAGATGCTTTCGCAGGTCAGCATCAGCCCGGGCTTGATGCGCCAGACGGCCTTGATCGAAGGGAAAGTAATGCAGGGAGAACTCAGCCGGGTTGCGCTGCTGGTGCGCGGCGCTGGGAACGTGACGGCGGTCCTAGGCACGAACGTGCTGGCCTGGAATATCGAGACGATTCCAAACATCGACGACCGGCGGCTGGTGGTGCGATTCAACCAGCCGCAAAAGGACGCATTTGCCATCCAACTGCAATTGCAAACGGAGCTTGGAGCTTTCCCGCGAGCCGTGGATGTGATGCAACTGCGTCTCGAAGGGGCAACGCGGTTTGCGGGCTACTTGCGATTGCTCAATGCAGGAGCGGTGCGGCTGGAGGTTGTGCAAGCAAACGGCCTATCGCAGATTTCACCGGAACAATTTCCGGAGAGTGATACCACCCGGGCAGCGTTCACCAACCAGGCGAGCCAAAGGTTTGCCTTCCGATTTTCGAGCGCGGACTTTGGATTGAGAGTGCAGGCGGACAACGTGCTGCCGGAACTGAGCGTTTCCGAACTGATGGATTACCACCTCGGCGAGACCGAATTGGTGATCGATGCGGAGTTCGAACTGGATATCCGGGAAGCGCCCTTGCGAGAAGTTTCATTGCGAATTCCGAAAGGTTACTCGCTGGCGCGACTGAGTGCGGCTGGCCTGAGCGATTACTTCCAGAAAGATGTCCCGGAGCAACCCGATGCGGAATTGCGGCTTGTCTATGGCCAACCCATTTCGGGACGTCAAGTTGTCCAACTCAGGCTGGAGCGAAACGCGGCCCTGGGACAGGCCACCTGGACGCTGCCGCGCATCGAGGTGCTGAAGGCTAAATCCACGCGCGGGCATATTTCGGTTTCGACGGACGCTGGGTTTCGGCTCACGCCGGAACGGACGCAGGGATTGACAGATATTGCGACGGCATTCTTTCCGAGAAAGGTGGCGGGAATCCAGGCAGCGTTCCGCCTGAGCGATTCGGCCTGGGAAGCGGCCATGCGGGTGGAGCGGCTGCCGCAAACCATCCAGGCGGATGGCTTGCATATATTCTCCGTTGGCGAAGGCATCGCTTACGGGAGCAGCACCATCAATTACCAGATCTCGGGAGCGCCGGTGTCCGCATTTCGGATCGCTCTGTCCGACGAATATTTCAATGTGGAGTTTGCAGGGAAGGATGTGCGCAACTGGCAAAAGACAGCCGAGGGTTACCTCGTGCAATTGCACACGGCGGTCTCGGGCGCTTATACGCTGCTGGTCACGTGCGAGCGGCCTTTCAAGGCGCAGGGAGATACACTGACA
>JAQGOV010000075.1 GCA_028293425.1 Verrucomicrobiales bacterium | reverse complement strand
GATCGGTGAGTGATTTGGAATTCATTGCCAAGGTGGCAAACCCGGAGGACCTCCTCGGTCGTGTTGAATTCCTTCCCCTCTGAAGCGGGACCTGTGGATCTATCTCGGCTCAGGTTCGGTGTTCAATTGCCCTGCCTGATCGAGCCTCTGGATTTCCGCGGTGTAGCCTTGTCGAAACGTCGGGTATTGAAACGCGTAGCCGAGTTCCATCTTCACTTTGCGGTTGGAGACCTTCTTGTTGGTGAGGCCGCGCTTGCGTTGGGAGTTTTCTTCCTCGGTGGCAAAGGGAGGCATGTGTTTGCCCAGGGTTTCGGAGAGCCAGCGGAAGAAATGAATCTGAGTGACAGGTTCGTCATCGACCGCATTATACACCTCGCCCGCGCGGCCGTTTTTGAGTGCCGCGATAATCATTCCCACCAAATCATCGCGGTGAATCATGTTGATGATCCGCTCACCCTTGCCCGCGATGCGCGCTTCGTTCTTTAAATATTGGAGAAAGAGGTGGCCGCGGTCCGGGCCGTAAATGCCGGCGGCTCGTAAGATGATGGTTGGAAATCGGCGAGCCTGGAAGGCATCGAGCAGAAACCTCTCAGTTTCGACCAACACCTGGCTGGTCTGGCTCTTAGGTTCGGTGGAGCTCGATTCTTTGACCTGGGAATTGTCGGTCTGCCCATAAACACTCGTGCTGCTGGTATAAACGTATTTTTGAATCGAGCTGCCCGCCAGCCAATCCACCAGGTTCCTTGTGCCTTGCAGGTAAACCTCTTTGTATTCCTCCGCACCTCCTTTGGTGGAGGAGACTGTGTTCACAACCCATTCGAATGGCCCAGGGAGGCTTTGCAGGTCCGAAGGTTGAGTGATATCGCCCGTGAGCGGCTTAATTCCAGCGGCCACGAGCGTTTCGCTGCCTTCGGCGCTGCGGCGCAACCCAAATACCTCATGACCCTGACGAACCAGTTCGGTCCCAAGCGGCAGGCCCACATATCCGCAGCCGACGATCAAAACGCGCATAAAGTGCGACGGTACTTATTCTTTTTGGCTCTGGCTACTTTTGTGTTAACTTCCTTTTCGCAACGGCCGATGAGCACTGCCCAGCCAACTCTTTCTCACGATGTTGCCTCCCCCGCGAGGCCGCCGGAAAGCCGTGCCTTGCGCAAGCCCGAACTGCTCGCGCCGGCTGGCGATTGGGAGTGCGCACGCGCGGCCGTGGAAAACGGCGCGGATGCCATTTATTTCGGGTTGGAACGGTTCAATGCCCGCATGCGGGCGCATAATTTCACTGAAGCGGAGTTGCCAAAATTGATGGAATTTCTTCATCAACGCGGAGTGCGGGGATACGTCACTTTCAATACCCTCATTTTCGCGAATGAATTGCCGGATGCGGAGCATTATTTGCGCTCCATTATCGCTGCCGGGGTGGATGCGGCCATTGTACAGGATGTGGGCATTTGCCGGTTAATCCGGCGTCTTTCCCCCAATTTCCCCATCCATGCCTCCACGCAGATGACTGTGACCAGCGCGGCGGGAGTAGAATTCACAAAAGAACTTGGTTGCAACCTGGTGGTGCTGGCGCGGGAATGTTCTCTCAAGGAAATCGAAAAAATCTACGCGGCAGGGCAGGGGGGTGCGGAAGTGGGCGGACGTGAAATGCCGCTTGAAGTTTTCGTGCACGGAGCTCTTTGCGTTGCTTATTCTGGGCTTTGCCTCAAAAGTGAATCGCTGGGTGGCCGCTCCGCGAACCGTGGTGAATGCGCCAAGGCTTGCCGCAGGCCTTACGAATTGGTTTCAGATGGACAAAATGTTCCGTTGGGCGATAAACGTTATTTGCTCAGCCCTCAGGATCTCGCCGGGGTCGAGGTATTGCCGGATTTGGTGCGGTCTGGAGTGACCTCCTTAAAAATCGAGGGCCGGTTGAAGGCTCCTGAATACGTCGCCAATATCACCCGGGTTTACCGCCAGGCTTTGGATCGTGTTTATCAGAAGATGGCTGGACCTGCTGTCGAGCTTGAGAAAATTATTGGCGAAGTGTCCGCGCAGTCGCGTTACGACCTGGAAATGGGCTTCTCTCGCGGCCTCTACACTGGCTGGTTCCGGGGCATCAATAATCAGGATCTCGTCCACGCACGCTTTGGCAAAAAGCGCGGCGTGTATCTCGGTGAAGTCACTCGTATCCAGGGTGAACGAGTTTCTTTAAAGCTGGAAGCGCCTCTCAAAAATGGCGATGGCGTGGTCTTCGATGCAGGGCATCCGGATCAGGACGAGGAGGGTGGCCGCATTTATTCCGTGGAACAACGAGGCCAGGAAGCAGTTCTCGGTTTTGGCCACGGCGACATTAATTTCCGCCGGGTGCATGTCGGTGACAAAATCTGGAAGACCAGCGACCCGGAATTGGACCGGCGCGTGCGTCAGACCTTCTCCGCCGAAAAACCGTTGTTTCGTCGGCCCATCACGGTCGAGGTTCATGGCCGCGTTGGATCTCCATTAACTTTGATTGTGCGTGATGAATTGGGGAATGTGGTCCAGGCCGCTTCCTCCATTCCACTGGCCAAGGCGGAAAAGCAGCCGTTGAGCTCTGAACGATTAACGGAGCAACTCGGCCGGCTTGGTGGCACTCCCTTCGAACTTAAAACGCTTGTGAACCACCTGGAAGGCGAGAGTATCCTTCCCGTGAGCGAGTTGAACCAGCTCCGCCGTGAAGTGGTTGGGCAACTGGATGTGTTGCGCCGAAAACCAAAACGATGGCAGCTTGGCGAGGAGCCTCAACTGCCTAATTTGGTTCCTGTCAGGACCGAATCAGAAGCCAAAGAGGCTGAACTCATCGTATTGGTCCGAAACCAGGCCCAGCTTGAAACCGCGTTGCAATGCGGCGTCAACACTCTCTACTGCGAGTTCGAGGATCCGAAGAAGTATCGAGAAGCCGTCCGAACCGCCCATGAATCCTTTGGTTGTGCGGGTCCTCAAAGGTCCATTTGGGTTGCCCCGCCCCGGATTACTAAAATGGGCGAGGAATGGATCCTCAACCAGGTGCTTTCCTCGAATGCGGATGGCTACCTTGTCCGGAACTACGATCATCTCAAGTTCTTCGCGGAACACCGCAGGGTAGGGGACTTCTCCCTGAACGTGGCCAATGCCTTGACGGCCGACTATTTCAAGAACCAGTTCGGACTTGAGCGAGTCACTGCCTCCTACGACCTGAACTTCCAACAATTGGAAGGGCTGCTCCAGTCGGCTCCACCTGAATGGTTCGAGGTAACCATCCACCAGCACATGCCCATGTTTCATATGGAGCACTGCGTGTTCTGCGCTTTCCTGTCCAAGGGAACAGATTTTACCAATTGCGGCAGGCCGTGCGACAAGCACGAGGTCAAACTCCGTGACCGGGTCGGAGCTGAGCATTTCCTGAAAGCCGATGCCGGCTGTCGCAACACAGTCTTTAACGCTGCCGCTCAAACCGGGGCGGAGTACACCAGCCGGCTTATTGCTTTGGGTGTGCGGAACTTCCGGATTGAATTCATGAATGAGTCCCCGGAGCAAGTTTTGCGCACTATCACCAAATACCGGCAATTATTGCGCGCAGAAATTACCGGCACCCAGCTTTGGCAGGAACTGAAGCTTCTCAATCAATTAGGTGTAACGCGGGGCCAAA
>JAQGOV010000042.1 GCA_028293425.1 Verrucomicrobiales bacterium | reverse complement strand
CGCCGTATTTGGTCAGAACCTTCACCAAATCTGCGTGAAGATTCCAATCCCAGGCGCTCGTATAGTGTTGGTTCTGACGAGCATGTGTGATGTCGTCCATATAAACCATCACCAGCTCATGGATATTGGACTGTGGCCGTATCCTGAAGGGAAGATCGTAGCTCCAGCTTTCCAGAGCGGTACGGGCAAACAGAACAAGCAGCCCAAGCAGCGCGACGGCTCCCGCTTCCTTTTTGGAAGTAGTCCAGGTTTCCCGGATGAATCGCGGCAGGGTCACAATTGTGACCGGATATTAAGGGAAAAGGAACAGGGAAGAAAGCCTCGATTGGGATGGGAGGAAATTCTCGCTTCCCTCTGTGCGTAACGTAAATGAACACCTTTCTGCCCGTCGGCCTGGCGGCGTCCTTGCCGCTCTTTTTACACCCGGCCAACTCGTTATTCATGATCGACCCGACGGGCAGGAAAGGAAATTGGGAAGCGGGATTCGGCGCACACACAGTTATTCTTCACCGAAGCCCGCTGTCTCTCCCACAAGGAAGAGACAAATCCTAAGGGCAAGTGTTGTGCCACTCGGAAAATCGATCGGGAGCAGCCTTAACTCCCCCCATTTCAGATTAAATCAACGGAGCGTTTAGTTGGCATGCTGCCTGCCCATGGTTGGGAGGACCCGAGTCTGCTGGCGCATTTGCTTGCGGGAAGCTCCGGTTTCTTTTATGGCACTATGGTCGTGGCCCAAACAAATTGTTCGCACTCCAGGATTTCCCGTATGGGAAGATCGCTGGCCATGGCGCTTCTGCTTTTTACTGTTGCCACAGGCCATGCCGCGGATGTCCTCGAACATGAGCTGCTCAACCCCCAGGGCTCAGTCGAAGTCTTGCGCAAAGGACAAAACAACTGGGCAGCCGCCACGACCAACCTGACTTTGTATCCCGGAGACGCCGTCCGTACCGGGAAAGACAGCCGGGCAGCCGTTCGGCTGGCCAATGACAGCGTCATTCGCCTCGATCAGTTGACGGTGGTGCGGTTCCCGGAATCAATGAGCCCGCGCAAGCGCTTTCTCATCAACTTGATGAAAGGCGCGGCTTACTTTTTTCACCGTGAACGGCCGGTTGAGACCGATTTTGAAACGCCCCTTGTCTCGGGAGCCATCCGGGGAACGGAGTTCAATCTGGCGGTTGGAGAGAACGGAAGAACGGTGGTGACGCTGCTCGACGGCGCAGTGGATTTGAGCAATGCGCAAGGCCAGCTTGCCTTGGGGACCGGAGAAGAAGCGGTTATCGAGCCAGCAGCCGCGCCCAGGAAAACCTCCGTCATCGATGCAGTTAATACGATTCAATGGTGCTTGTATTACCCGGCTGTGCTGGACCTTAAAGAAATTTCCTTCTCCGAGACTGAACGGCAGGCGCTTGCACCCTCCATTGATTCTTACCGGGCCGGCAACTTGCCAGTTGCCTTGGCGGCCTATCCGCAAAATCGCCAGGCAACGAGCAGTGCCGAGAAACTTTATCTAGCTCAACTCCGCCTGGCAGCCGGCCAGGTAAAGGAAGCACAACAGCTTCTGGAGCCATCAACAGCAGAAAAGCAGACGCAAACCCTCGCGAATGCACTCCGTGTTTTGATTTCAGCAGTTAAGGGTCAGGTGAGCTCGATTCCCGCTGACCTTCAGTCCCCTTCAAGCCTCCTGGCCCATTCTTACTACGCACAGGCCCACTCAAAGCTGGACGAGGCGTTGCGGCTCGCAAGATCAGCCGTGCAACGTGAACCGGATTTCGGTTTTGAATGGGCAAGGGTCGCTGAACTGGAATTCAGCTCTGGTCATCGGGATGAGGCGGCCAAGGCCATCGAACATGCGCTGCGTTTGAGTCCAGGAAACGCGCAGGCCTTGGCCACCAGGGGCTTCGTGATGGCGGGCCAGGGACGGTTTCCGGGGGCTCGGGAAATGTTTCAACGCGCTATCGATTTGGACAGCGCACTCGGAAACGCATGGCTCGGGCGAGGCTTGATGGAAATTCGGACGGGACATGCGCGGGCCGGGCGAGATGATTTGCTGGTGGCGGCAGCCCTGGAACCAAATCGGGCACTGCTGCGCAGCTACCTTGGAAAAGCGTTTGCTCAAACCAGCGACGATATCCGGGCATCAAAAGAGCTGGCACTTGCAAAACACCTGGACCCCAATGATCCAACAGCCTGGCTCTATTCTGCGCTGCTCAATCAACAACGGAATCGTATTAATGAGGCGATCGACGATCTGGAACATTCCATGGACCTGAACAACAACCGGAGCGTCTATCGCTCAAGGCTCCTGCTGGATGAAGACCGAGCCGTGCGTGGGGCAAACCTTGCCACCATCTACGCCGATGCCGGCTTGACCGATCCTGCTTTTCGCGAAGCATCACGTTCTGCCAACCGTGATTATGCAGATTTCTCCTCCCACCTTTTCCTGGCCAACAGTTACAACCAGCTTCGCGATCCGAAGCAAGTCAACCTGCGCTACGAAGCGCCTTGGCTAAACGAATTCCTGGTGGCCAACCTGCTTGCCCCAGTGGAGGCGGGCACGCTTTCCCAAACTGTGTCACAGCAGGAATATGGGCGGCTTTTCGAACGCGATCGCCTCGGGCTCGTTTCCGAAACAGAGTACCAAAGCAGGGGAGATTGGGCGCAAGCTGCCGCGCAATATGGCATCTTTAACAACTTTGCCTATTCAGCAGATGCCTTCTACCGTAGTCAAAATGGCTTTCGGCCCAATAATGACTTCGAACAACTCACTTTGTCCCTCCAGGCGAAATATCGTGTTACCCCAAATGATGGGCTTTATTTGCAGGTGGTGAAATATTGGGCGGAAGGTGGCGACCTCCGGCAATATTACGACCAAAACAACGCGAACACCGGCCTGCGATTCAAAGAAACCCAGGAACCACTCCTGATCGGCGGATGGCATCATGAGTGGAGCCCCGAAAATCACACCTTGTTCCTGCTCGGAAGGCTGCAGGATACCTTCACACTCACAAACCCAGCCCAATCATTTGTCACGTTTGAGCGCGATGGCAGCGGGAATCTGGTGAACGCTGGAAACATCGTTCTGCCTCTGAACTACCGCAATGACCTGGAAATCTACACCACCGAGCTGCAGCATATTTACCAGCGAGGAGATTATAAGCTGATCGGCGGTGGGCGGTTTCAAATTGGCGACTTTGAAGCACTTAACCAGGCGTCGGGTTTCATTTTTGTGCCGCCCACCAGCGGTTCCTTCCGTTCGGATTTCGAGAGAGCCACGGCATACGGCTATGGACACTGGCAGCCCGTTGAACCGCTTCTCCTGATCGCGGGAGTGAGTTATGACTGGTTAAAATATCCAGACAACTTTCGCTTTCCGCCGGTCACCGGCAAGGAAACCACTGCCGACCGGCTATCACCCAAAGCTGGTTTCATTTGGAACCCTCTCAAGGATACGACCGTGCGCGGGGCTTACACACGCTCCTTGAGCGGAGTAAGCTTTGATCAGAGCTTCCAGCTCGAACCATCACAGATTGCGGGCTTCAACCAAACATTTCGGAGTCTGATCCCGGAATCCGTTTCCGGAGCAGTGTCCGCGCAAAGATTTGAAACCATGGGATTGGCCCTGGATCAAAAGCTGCCCACGCGCACCTACGTCGGGTTATCCGCTGAATGGCTGCGGTCCAAAGCCAGGCAAAGCATCAGCACGTACGACTTTGTTTTTCCCAATGCCGCGGTTGCTTCATCCACGCCGGAACAGCTCCGCTTCGACGAAAAGTCGCTCCTGGTGAACTTGAATCAACTCGTGGGAACGGAATGGGCCTTTGGAGCGCAATACAGGCTCTCCCACGCCGAGCTCAAGGATGTCTTCCTGAATGTCCCCGCTGGCGTGGCAACTTCCGGCACATTCGTGCGCTCGCAGCAGCCATCGGCCACTTTGCACCAACTCCAGCTCTTCGCGAATTATAATCACTCATGCGGAGTCTTCGGCCAGGTCCAGGGACTCTGGAACAGCCAGGACAATCGAAACTCGCTCGCCCCGCAGCCCGGGGACGATTTCTGGCAGTGGAATGCCTTCATCGGCTACCGATTCCCACATCGCCATGCCGAAATAAGTGCCGGCGTTCTAAACATCACGGATCGCAATTACCGTTTGAATCCTTTAACGCTCTACAGCGAGCTGCCGCGGGAAAGAACGGCGGTGGTGAACTTCAAATTTTATTTCTAACATGCTTGGAAACTCCCAAAGGCTTTGGCGCGAGACCAGGGACAAAAGTGATCGAATCGGCACTGGTGTGCCTAAGATTCTCACACGCTTCCGCATTGCTTTAAAACCCATTAGCTGCTTCAATAGGACTGATTTTTCCAAATGAACTGCGCTCCACAAATTGCTGCCTTTCCCGTGCCGGTTCAGCAGGTGCGCCGTTTGTGGAAATTACGTTGGACAGGTTGGCTCTGCGCGGCGGTCCTGTCGTTGTTCAGTGCCGAGACTGGGCTGTGTCAGCAATCCGCACCCGTGCTCCTTTCTCAGCCGCAAAGCACGAACGTTTACCTCGGCAGCTCCGCCGCCTTTAGCGTCACCGCTAGCGGCAGTGTCCCACTACGCTATTTATGGTCGGGCCCTGCCGGCGCTATCCAGGACGCCACCAACAATACTCTTAGCTTGCCGCAGGTGGGCATTCAGGATGTGGGAGCTTACTTTGTGAAGGTTTCGAATCAGTTCGGGTCTACCCAAAGCACATCCGCGGTCTTGTCCGTAAAGCAGGATTGGGGAGATGCCCCAGAGCAGTATCCAACCCTTTTTAACGCCGGCGGAGCCCAGCATGCCATTGTCCCCGGTATGTACCTTGGGAGCGGAGTGACGCCCGAGCCAGACGGACAACCCGACGTTGCCGCCAGCGCAGACCAGGCAGACGATGGCATCGCGCTTGTCTCCCCTTTAGTGCGCGGTTATCCCTGCAAAGTCCGCGTGGTGGCGTCCATCGCAGGGCGGCTGGATGGTTGGCTGGATTTTTATGGAAATGGCAACTGGTCCGATCCCGTGGACCAAATTTTCGCCAGTACTCCGATTGCGGCTGGAACCAATTTTTTGCTCTTCAACGTGCCGACGGATGCCTCGGTGAATAATACTTTCGCTCGCTTTCGCTATAGCAGCCAGGGTGGACTCCGTTTCGGAGGGCCTGCACCGGATGGCGAGGTGGAAGATTATATGTTCCGTGTGCTGCCGGCCGCCGCGGACCTTTGCGTGACGGCAACAGCATTCCTGAACCCGGGCGGAACGGCCGGTTACGCTGGACGTTGCTTTTTATCCGTGAGCAATCTTGGGCCCTCCGTGGCGGTCAATGTTTTGGCCTCCAACATCCTTGCCGGAGCAGACAACCTTGCAGCACAAGGGGACGGATCCTGCACTGTTCAGGGAGAGAAGGTGGTTTGTGCGCTGGGAAACATCGAACCAGGCCAGGTGAAGAGCATCGTTATCGATTTTTTAAAGGCACAGCCGGGAGTGCTCACAAATGCGTTTCAGGCTCACTCGGATTTGCCTGATCCATTCCCCCTGAACAATCGCACTAATTTTACGATCCGCGCTGCCGATCCACTTGTTATGCTGAAGTCTCCCGGGAGTATTCGAGTTTTGCCGGGCTCAAATGTCATTTTCTCTGTCGAAGCCAGGGGAGCGGGACCTCTGACTTACCAATGGTTTTCCAACAACGTAGCCGTCGCGGGAGCGACAGGCGCTTTATTCATGGTTGAAAATGCGCAAGATTCTGCTGACTTCCAAGTACAGATCGCTGACGCGTTTGGCTCGGTACTCAGCCCCGTTGCCACGCTCACCGTGGTGCGGCGGCCTCAAGTACTCGCGCAACCCTCTCCTGTCAGCGCCCCCCATGGTGCGAACGTTCAGTTCGCCGCGCAGGTCAGCGGCACGCCGCCGTTGCAATTCCAATGGCGCCTGAACGGGGCCAATATTCCCGGTG
>JAQGOV010000033.1 GCA_028293425.1 Verrucomicrobiales bacterium | reverse complement strand
CGGGCGCGCCGTCCTCCATCGTGCGCCAGCGGCCGATGGCATCGTAGTTCTCCAGCGCGAAGCCGGGCGGATCAATCAGCGCGTGGCAGCCGGCGCACGCGACATTCGCCCGATGCTCGGCCAGGCGCTGCCGCACAGGCAATGATTCAGAAATGGTTTTTTCCTTCAGCGCCGGCACATTGCCCGGCGGCGGTGGTGGCGGAGTGCCCAAAAGGTTTTCCAAAATCCATTTACCGCGAATCGTCGGCGAGGTGCGCGTGGCGTAGGAAGTCACCGTGAGAATGCTCCCCTGCCGCAGCAGACCGCCCCGCTCGCTGCCGGGGCCGAGCGCCACCCGCCGAAAGTCGCTCCCATACACATGCGAAATGCCGTAGTGCTTGGCGAGCCGTTCGTTCAGAAAGGTATAGTCCGCCTTCAACAGGTTGAGCACGCTGCGGTCTTCGTGAAGGACGGTCTCGAAATGCATTTCGGTTTCCCGGCGAAAAGCCTGGCGCAGGTTGTCATCGAAGTCCGGAAACAGCCGCAGGTCCGGCGTGATGGATTCGAGGTTGCGCAGGTGCAACCACTGTTCCCCAAAATTAGTGACGAGATTTCTCGCCCGCGGATCAGCGAGCATGCGGCGGGTTTGTTTTTCCAGAACCTTCGGCTGATGCAAATCGCCCCGCTCCGCGGCCTCGAGCAACTCGTCGTCCGGAATGCTGCTCCACAGGAAGAATGAAAGCCGCGAGGCCAGGGCAACATCATTCAACCGGTACGCTGTGCCCGGCGCGGCACCTGCGGGGTCGCGTTCGACGCGGAAAAGAAACTCGGGGCTGACGAGTACCGCGCTCAATGCCGATTCAATGCCTGCCTCAAAGCCATCCACTGCCTTCGCTTGCCGGTAAAACTCCATTGGTTTTTCGAGATCGGCTTCAGTCACCGGGCTCCGATAGGCGCGGCGCGCAAGTGTCCCCAGGATTTGTCGCGCGCAAGCTTCTTCATCCTGGGGCTTGGTTGGGCGCGTTGTGAAAATCCTCCGCCGGCTCGGCGTATCGCCGGGCCCGGTGGCGTTATAAGGGCCGTTGACCGATACCTGGTAGATGGCCGGTCCGAGGCGCGGATGCCGGTGCATGTTGTAATGCGCTTGATAGGGCTGGCGCTTCGTTTCGAGGAGCGAACTGGGGTTCCGGACAAACGTCACGCCAACTTGATGCGGACCCGCTGTGACGGGAATGCGTGCTTTCAGGTGCGCGTCCACCTTATCATGATTATTGTCCTTCGGCGGCGATACGGTGAAGTGCGCCACGCGCTCACGATCGATCAACACCTCAAGCTCGTGTGACTCGCGCATCCCCTCCACGTGTTCGTTGCGGTCGCGCGTAAGGCGAATCTGAATTTCATACTCACCGTCGCACGGGAATGTCTGCTGGATAAGCATTCCGCCACGTGTGCCAAGCGGCAGTCCTTCCACGTGCTCCTCCTGTGTCAGGTCCGGCTGGGTCCTGTAGGTATCGCCGCCAGGAGCGCGCCGTGGCGCACCAATGGCGAGACGGCTGATAGATTCCGCGGCGGAGATGTAACGGTTCAGCAACGTAGGTGAAAGATTGACCGCGCCGACGTTGTCAAAGCCGTGGCTCGCGTCGTCCTTCGGCAACAGCGCCGCTGCGTCAATTTCCAGGGCCAGCAAATCGCGAACCGCGTTCTGATACTCCGTGCGGTTCAACCGGCGGAACGTGTCCGTGCGGCCGGGATTCGGATTCTCCGCCGCGGCACGGTCGAGCCTGGTTGCGAGCTGCGCCACGACCTTCTGGTAATCCTTCTCGTCCGGACGCTTCTTGCCCGCAGGCGGCATCTGCCGAGCCTGAAGTTTGCGCACTATTTTCTCCCACTGATCTGGATGCTGGGTGATGGCTTCACGGTCCAGTCGTGTCAGGTCCAGTTCACCTTTCTTCACCTCCGCGTCGTGACACTTGACGCAGTAATCGTTCAGCAGGGTGTTGACGGCGGAGGGCAGCAGCGAAGGCGAGAGTTGCGCGGCGTTCAACGACGCACAGAACCCGGCCAGGCTGATCAAACAAAGCCCGAGCTTCCAATGAATGGTGCCGCAGATGCTGATGGTCTTATTCATGCCACCTCCGCGCGGACTGCACAAGGCCAAAGGAGTGGTCTCAGAGCTGGCCGAGTGCCACACATTTTTTATTGAATCCTTGCCCCGTGAGAGCCGATTCTCCCTCACGATGAACTGTTGTGTGCCGCCTCTCCTGCAATTTTGCCCAAAGTCCAAGCACGGGAACCGACTTTAGGCTTGCTAATCTGGAGGAACAGTCCTCAATAAACCCAATCCAAAACGAGTCCTGAACCAATGCTGGGCATTTTGCCCGGCTGTGTCCTGCTCGGGTGGTTCGCTGGCGGCGAGGGGTGGAGGGCAAGGGGCCGGCCTGAACCATGTTTTGCGAACTGAAGGGTATCATTATGATCACACTCCTGAGAACATTCGTCGGAACCAAAACCGCTCTCGCATGCGCCACCTTGATGCTTGCCCAGTTCCCCGCGGATGTTCAAGCATTGCCTGATTACGAGCCGTTGGACTACGCCTCGGGTGTGATCGTTCCCGCCCAGGCGGACTCTGGCGGTTTTGTTTTTTTTCAACGCAACGCCGCGAACGTGCAGCCGAACGCCGTGATCGCCGCTGCCGCCGTTGCGCCTCCAGTCGATACCACTCCGCCGGTCATCCATTGTCCGCCAGGCACGAATATCGTAGCCTCAAGCGGGGCAGGGGCGGTGGTCAACTATTCGGTTACCGCCACGGACGACCGGGACCAGAATCCGACCATAACGTGCAGTCCAGCATCGAGTACGACCTTTCCGCTCGGCACAACCACGGTCGCCTGCGCTGCTCGCGATGCGAGCGGCAACGTCTCAAGATGCACCTTCACGGTCACCGTGACGCAACCTCCGCCGCCCAGCCCTGAATACTATTTCAGCAGCAATCTTTTACCGCCAACCAACGGGCTCCTTATTACCCTGCCGAAATCGCCCGTTACATTCGCGAATGGGCTGATCGTTCGGGATCTGCGCCTGGGCTCGTTCAGTCCATCGATGCCACCACCACCATCCGGTGGCAGCCAAATTCAGAAGTTCGAAGGCATAGCTCAGTTTGAGCACTCGACGGATGGTGGCCAGACGTTCAGCAGGGTTTCGGCCCCAGCTTTTGCAAAGGTGATGGTGAGTGGCGCAAGCGCCATTGGAACAATCACGACTTACGACACGGAAATGATCGAGTTGGATATCCTGGATGGAACCCTTCCCCCAGGCGTGATGTTTCGGGAGAGCCCGTCAAAAGCCTCGCTTGGCAGAACCAGCGTCCGCTCCGTGCCCAACGGTTACATGATCAGCGGTTTCTTTGACGTATTTCCCGAACTTAGCCTGGACGGTGGGCAGACCTGGTCTCCTGCCATCAATTCTTCACACGTTGAATTGCGAGTCGATCCTGCCAGCTTCGGCCAGGTGACGGATCCGGCCCAGCTTTTGCCACCGCCTACGGATATGTATGCAAGCCCTCCGCAGCTCCCGGTGACATTTGCTCAGGGAATTGTCTTGAAGGACATTCGCAACAAATATTTCACTTCATCCCTGCCTCCGCCCAAACCGGGCGAGGAGCAAACCTATCAATTCGGTTCCCAAATGGACATGCAGCTTTCGTTGGACGGGGGCAACACCTTCAAAGCCGTTCGCGCCCCGGCGAGCGCGGCGGTGCACCTAGCGAATCTTGGTTCTTCCGCTGAGGATGGATTGTACGACACGGAGATGCTGGCACTGAATATTCAGGGAGGCGATCTACCCCAAGGCATGATGTTGCGAGAAAGCCCCACTCTGCCGTCCAGGGGAGGAATGCGAATGAACGGACAATCCGATGGTTCTTCGACGATAAGCAGCTTCTTTGACATATTCACCGAACTGAGCTT
>JAQGOV010000003.1 GCA_028293425.1 Verrucomicrobiales bacterium | reverse complement strand
ACGCCCTCAGAATTTCCTCCGACACCACTTTCACCCAATAAAGACAATGGGTTTACGGGTCCCATCTACAAAATCAATAATGTTTTCCGTATTACTTACGGGTTTACGGCTTGGGAGGGGGGTGGCTACACCCCGGCGTTCAGTTCCTCTCCACCGAGTAACATTATCGGCCCCGGTCTCACGGTCTCACGCTCGCCCCGTTGCTGCCCCCATCTTTCTGCCATACTCCCGTTCCCATGCCATTGCCAGCTTGCCTGCGGCTTAACCCGAAATGAACCCAGCTTAACCCGGGCTTAGCTCAGATTTATCCGAGTTACAGAGCAAATTTTCCAGGTCAATCCAGCCTATTACAGGCTAATCCAGGTCAACGGGCGTTTTAAATTTCTTTCCAGCCTAATACAGGTTATCGGAAAAGTAGGAGACGAGGTCACGAGACTCTGATCAACTCCATTTTATCAACGGCCCCGATCCGGTCTCACGCTCTCACTCACTCATGTTCTCACGCTCACCCCATTGATGTCCCCTTCGGCGTAGCTGCGGAAATAATGAGGCAGAGCCTTGGCACTCCGCACCGATCACGCTTTACGGTTCACGCTTCACCCCCGACACCTTTTCGCAACCCTTTGCAACCCTTCGCAAGCCCACGGCAAGCCTGCGCCAGCCCCGGCAAGGCCACGCAAGCCTCCGAAGAAAAAGCGTCCGCAAGCCTTGCCTGCAAGGCTTCCTTCCTCCTGCCCGACGGCCACGCCCCAACCTTTCGCGCAAAAGCGGCCCGCTTTGTTGCGCGTAATTGCGCATTATCGCTCATAATTGCTCGTTATGTAGGTATTGCGTTGGGAATCGCCTCATCGCGCAAATTGACTCAACCAATCAAAAACAAAATCGAAATTCAAAAATCGGGTCCCTGGTTATTTGCCGTCCCAGGTATAATGCGCGGCGAGCATCGCTTTCACTCTCAATCTCAATGCTGCCAGATCGGTTGCGAGCTTCCGCAAGAATTGCTCCCTTGGGCCATTCGCTTCCTTCACGCCGACTGTCACGGCCAGATGCTCGCCGTAAGTCAGCGCCTCTTCTTGGGTCAAGAGCAAGGCGAGCTCAAAATCCTTACCCTTATCAGTCAGCAGTTCCCAGGCTGTGGCTTTGCTGATCGATGCGCGCGCAGCGACCTCGGCGGGGGGCAATCCATCCACTTTCAGATTCAGAGAAGGATCCGCTTTTCCAAAGGCTTCCATTTCCTTGTATGCATCACCTGCCGTCCGGGAGATCGCTTTCACCAGCTCGTTCAACTCAGCCCGTTCCCGCTTCACGAGCAAAAGCTTTGAAACATTTCGTTCATCATCCATCAATTTGAAAAGGAGAGCGTAGCCGGAGCCGCTATGTCCGGTTTTCTCAGCCACCGGGGTCGCCGGGGTTTGTGAGGCCGTTTGACAACCGGTGCAGGAGACCACCGCCAGCCCCAGCAGCACCGAGCACCATCTTTGCGAAAATAAAAAATCCATAGCTAATGGCTTCACCCTACATGGTTCCAATTGAGCGGCTAGTGGAGGAAACCCTGCTCAAGGAACGTGTTACGTGTTTTGATTCAAGACTCCCAGTCTACGGTCTGCAAACCCGGCACTCGACTGAACTCCGCAGTATTATGTGTGACGACAATAAGGTTATGTGCCAAGGCGATCGCGGCGATCATGAGATCATGCGGACCAATGGCGATTCCAAGGACTTCCAATTCGTGGCGGGTACGTGAATAGGCGTGGGCGGCTGCGTCATCAAAAGGAAGCGAAGTATACGGAGCAAAGAGTTGGTTAAGAATGCTCAAGCGTCGCTCGCGGTTGCCGTACTTTTCTGCTCCATGTAAAAGCTCGGCTTTAACAATCGAACAAAGCCGCACATCCCGAGGCGTGAGATTGGCAAGGCGTGACTTGATAGGTGAAGCAGGAGATTTTAGATAAACGATCCATGCATTCGTATCCAAGAGGTATGCCATTACCACTCCTCGCGTTTCTCAACGGGCAACTGCGGCGGACGGTCGAATGGCTCATTGGCAAATACACCAGCAGTCTCGTAAAAATAGCCAATAGGCCAAGTTTCGGAAGTGGCGATAGAGGCTCCATTCGTTCCGTGCTTTTGCATTTCAAGGAGAGAGTTGAGATAGTTCTGCACCTCCAGAAGAATCGGCTCAGGTTGTTTCAGAATCTCTTCAATTAAGGCCTCTCGCGTACTCATACCTTGGATTAATGTGGCATTTCGTCTCAAATTTTTCGAGAACTTTATTGCCTATTGCCTGAGTAAATAACACTTGAATCCGGCCCGGGCCTCTCAAGGTTCTGACAATTTCACCCGATAAAACTTTTGCAGGCCATTTGTCACCGATTGAGAGATGTTCACCTGCCGCGCAATGGCCGGATACGATGGCCTGTTCGCGGGGACATCCAGGAACTTCCAGACGCTGGGCACACCAATGCTGGCTGTTTCCTGCACCTCAAATGCCCGGTTTGCGGGCTGGGCTATTTGCAGCACCGCCTGCCCAGCACCTCCACTGATCGAAACCCGCCAGACGTCGTTGGCATCCAGAGGGTTTGTGCCGGCGACGAACTCCGTGAGGTTAGGCGCTAAATCTCCATCAGCATCAAAATCGGGCGCGGCATTGGGCGCGTTGGTGGCACCGAATAAACGCTGCTGCCATTGCGAGGAGGTTTCGAAAGAGGGCAGGTCATTGGTAATCCAGGCGCGCAGCAACGCTATGGCATTTGTATCCAGAACACTCGTGGCGAGGGGTGGCATCTGGCCGGCCCCACGGGTTGAAATACGCGTGAGCATCATGGAATGGACGAGGTCGCCTGGGACCACGACGCGGTTTTGGGGATCCCCGCCGTTGCTGTTTAATGAGCCATTCACGATGCCTGCGCTTGCGGTGATGTTCGCATTCCAGCCGCCGCCCACGTGTCCACCCGGTTGGTGGCATTGAGAGCAGTTTGCAGCGAGGTAGGACCGGACCCGCCATTCCAGGCTGGCACTGGTGTCGGTCACGTGCGCCAGGGCACGCAGCGAGTTCAAGTTGCTGACGGAACTGGTGAAGTATCCGGCCCGGGCGAGACGCGCGATTTGGTTCGTCAGTCCGGCACCGAAATCCACATCCTTGTTGAGTTGGAGCGGATTGAAGCCCAGAGCCCAGCCGCCGACGGCCGTGTGACAGCTTAAACATTCGCTGCGAGCCGGGTAATGCCATACCTGGGTGCGCAGGAGGCCGCCAAGCCTATTTTCCGTTGGATGGCTTCCCTCATGTCACATCTTCCATTTTGTGCAACGAATGGGATAGCCACCAATTTGTCGGGCGACTATGAGGCCACCACAAAATAGCAGAGGGCCTCCTTTTTCGAGGCTGGTTGGTGTTATACCTGCCGGCGACGGGCTCTTTGCGGGGTATTCCCACTTTCTGCCACTAGCATGGCACCGCATATTTAGTCCAACGCGAGGATGCCGAATGAAGATTTTGCCCGGATACCCCTACCCACTTGGGGCACAATATGATGGCGCTGGGGTCAACTTTTCGATTTTTTCAGAGGTAGCCCAAAAGGTGGAGCTCTGCCTTTTTGATCGGCAGGGCACCGAGACGCGAGTTGATCTGCCGGAGGTGACCAGCTTTTGCTGGCACGGTTACCTGCCTGGTCTCCAGCCTGGCCAGCGCTATGGATTCCGGGTCCACGGTCCTTGGGACCCGGGCCAAGGTCATCGATGTATTGGTTCCAAGCTCCTGCTGGATCCTTACGCCAAAGCCATTGAGGGGCAGACACAATGGGATGAAGCTGTGTTCCCTTATTACTTTGGCAAAGATCCGCAAGAAGCGAACACCAAGGACAGCGCTCCATTCATGCCCAGGTGCGTGGTGGTGAATCCCTACTTCGACTGGGCCGAGGATCGTCCCCTGAAAACACCGTGGCATAACACGATTATTTACGAAGTTCACGTGAAGGGATTCACCAAGCTGCATCCGGAGATCCCGGAGGAACTACGGGGAACGTATGCTGGCCTGGCTCATCCAGTAGCCATCGAATACTTGAAGAGTCTCGGAATCACCGCGGTGGAACTGATGCCCGTGCACCAATTCGTGCAGGACTCGAACCTGCTGGAGAAAGGGCTGCGCAACTACTGGGGCTACAACAGCATCGGTTACCTGGCTCCGCATAACGAATACGCCAGCACCAAGGCTCCTGGCCAACAAGCGCAGGAGTTCAAGCAAATGGTAAAAGCCCTCCACAAAGCGGGCATCGAAGTGATTTTGGACGTGGTTTATAACCACACCGCGGAAGGCAACCATATGGGGCCAATCCTCTCCCTGAAAGGAATCGATAATGCCGCCTATTACCGGCTAATGCCAGATGACAAGCAACACTACATGGATTACACGGGAACGGGTAACAGCTTGAATGTCCGCCATCCGCAAGTATTGCAACTAATCATGGATTCGTTGCGTTACTGGGTCACGGAGATGCATGTGGATGGTTTCCGTTTCGATTTGGCAGCCGCTCTTGCCCGAGGGCTCCATGAGGTGGATCGCCTTTCCGCTTTTTTCGATCTAATTCACCAGGACCCCGTGGTGAGCAATGTGAAGCTGATTGCCGAGCCGTGGGACATTGGGGAAGGCGGCTACCAGGTTGGAAACTTCCCCCCGAACTGGTCCGAGTGGAATGGCAAATACCGCGATTGCGTCCGAGACTACTGGAAAGGCTCGGACCAAACTCTGGGCGAGTTTGGATACCGCCTGACCGGCAGCTCGGATCTTTACGAAACAACAGGACGCAAACCATTCGCGAGCATCAACTTCATCACAGCCCACGACGGATTTACGCTGCACGATCTGGTTTCCTACAAT
>JAQGOV010000650.1 GCA_028293425.1 Verrucomicrobiales bacterium | reverse complement strand
ATGAACGACGTGGAACGCATCTCCATCGTGCAGGCGCAGGGACACCTAAACCTGAACAAGAAGAACGATTCCTGGGTGGTGCAGGAACGGAGTGATTATCCCGCGAATTTTGACACCATCAGCGAGTTCTTGAAAAAGGTTTGGGAATTGAAAATCACGCAGTCCCCACAGGTTGGGCAATCCCAACTCGCGCGGCTCGAATTGATAGCGCCCGATAAAGGCGCCAATTCCGGCACTCTCGTCGAGTTCAAGGACAAAAGCGGCAAGACGCTCAACAGCCTCCTCCTTGGCAAAAAGCATGTGAAGGAAGGCCACGGAGATCCCGCAATGGGTGGCGGTGGCTGGCCCGATGGACGTTATGTCATGGTGGGTTCCGATCTAAAGACGGTCGCGGTGGTTTCCGAGCCGTTCAGCAACGTCGAATCCAAACCCGAGGAATGGTTGAACAAGGAGTTCTTTAAAGTCGAGAACCTGCGGAGCATTGGGGTCACCTCCGTGAATGCTTCCAACAATTGGAAGCTGGTTCGCGACAAGGAAGGCGCCGAGTGGAAGCTGGCAGACGTGAAGAAGGATGAACAACTTGATGCTGGCAAAGCCGGCGGGATGAACAGCGCCTTGAGCGCACCGACCTTCACCGACGTGGCGACCAATGCCGCCGCCGAGACAGGGCTGGACCAGCCGACCGTTGCGGCTAAACTCGAAACTTTCGATGGATTCACCTACGACGTGAAGGTGGGCAAGAAGGTCAGCGAGGCTCGTGATGACTATTATTGCAAGGTCGCAATCTCCGCGAATATCGCGAAGGAGCGCACCCCGGGGAAGGACGAGAAGCCTGAGGACAAAACGAAGCTCGATAAGGAGTACGCAGATAAGGTCAAGAAGCTGGAAGAAAAGCTCAGGACCGAGAAGGCGTTTGAGAAGTGGGCCTATGTGGTTTCGAAATGGACAATTGACCCATTGTTGAAAGAACGCAAGGAACTCCTGGCGGAGAAGAAGGAAGAGCCGAAGGTGGCTGATAAATCCACTGCCACTCCCCCCACTATCATCAAGCAGTAGCCCCAAACAAGGCCCACTGGCTAATTAAAATTATCATCTCTCCTCGCCTGCAAGCGTGGAGAGATTTTTGTTTAGTGGAGCAATTCGACCATCTCCTCCCGTTGCGCTTCCTTTTCGATCAGGCCAAAGGAAATGCGGGGCACTAAGGGGAACATCGCCTGGACCCGGACGAGCCAAAAAAAGATTCTCATCCGCCACCGAATCTTCCAGCCGCCTTCCAATTCACCGGCAAGCAGCGCCGTAACGGCCGAGGGCAGATTAAACTTGTTCCGGGGGGACATGAAAATCTCCATGAAAGGAGTTTTGTAATAGCCTTCCACCATCTCCCAGTAATTTTTCATGGCGTTCTGAATGCGTTTTTCATAGGCGAGCATGCGCTTCGCACCGTCATCGTTGGCGTTCAGTGAGTCGGCTACCACTTGAGCAGCCAGTTTCCCTGAATAACACGCCAGGTAAACTCCCGCCGAGAAGATTGGATCCATGAAGCCGGCAGCGTCGCCTACTCGAAGCAAACGTGGACCGACAAGCTTTCGATTTTTATATGAAAAATCACTCGTCGTGTGCATGTTCCCAAGCAATCGGGCATTCTGCATCCGCTCCCGAATGGCGGGCTCGTTTTGCCAGGCACGCTCGAAAATGGTTTCGGGAGCAATCTTTGCCTGCACGAATTCCTGTTGGTCGAGCACACAGCCGACGCTCGTTTTCTCCGCGGAGATGGGGATGACCCAAAACCATTTGTTCTCCAAACGTATAATAATTGTGTCCCCGGCCCTGTCGCCGGAGTCCAGGCCGACATTCGAAAAGTGTCCGAATATCGCGAGCTTCTTTAGCCCGGGATGAATTTCACGCAACCCCTCCTGATTTCCAGTCAGGTTTCCGCGGCCGCTGGCATCGATCAGGAATTTGCCACGAAGCTCCGCCATCTTGCCGTCGGCACCCTTGGCGGTTAGCGTAATGCCTTCAGCATCCGAGTTGAACCTGTTGACTGTCCAACCTTCCCGCACTTCCGCGCCGCATTCGCGAGCGTGGTTTAGCATTAAAAGATCAAAAGTTGAGCGCTCAACCTGGAAAGCCTCAGGCTCTCGGGTGTAACGCCCGTTCCGAAAAACCAGCGCGAGCGATTTACTCCCATTTCCGAGATGAAACTGTGCTCCAACTTTTTTAATCAGGCTTGCCTGCTCCAGTTTTGGCAGGATGCCCATCTCCGCGAAAATCTGGCGGTTATATGGCAGGAGCGATTCCCCTACATGGAAACGCGGAAAATGTTCTTTCTCAAGGACCAGGACGCGTTTGCCGGCTTTAGCCAGGAAAGTGGCCGTCGTGCTGCCGCCTGGGCCACCGCCGATGATCAACGCGTCGTATTCGCTAACTACCATTCAAACATCAAAAGGCATTTACGAAGCGGCGACAAGCTTTTGCGGTTGAGAAATCGGCGGCTCGGCGATTTTCCTTAATGGTTTTTAAAGTTTTCTTTTTTTGGCAGTGGGCTGTTTTAGCCCAGCCGCATTCCTCATGGAAGTTTTCGCAATGAGGTTATGATCCTATTCTGGTCCTTTGAAGGTTTTCTTTACCCCTCTTGACCGGAGAATCCAGCTATGCGTTTGTAGGAAGGCTAGAACTCGAAAGGAGGCAGAATGAAATTATCTATCATAAAATATGCAGGACTTATCACCGTTTCCGGGCTTTTGACGTTGGGCGGGGCCAATCTCCTCGCCCAGTCGGATCAGGACTCTTCCCAGCAAACAAGCAAAGACAAAAAGCAAGAATCCAAAGATTCAAAGAAAGAGCAGGGGAGAACCACTGAGGCATCGAAGGATGAACTTAAAGTCTCTCCGGAGCAGCTTTCCAAAAACGTCACCGACGCCAATAAGGCGAGCAAAATTATTGGTATGCAGGTGAAGAACACGCAAAACGAGGACCTTGGAAAAGTGAAAGAATTGGTGATTGATACACACTCGGGGAAGGTGGCCTATGCAGTTCTTTCAGCGGGTGGCGGGATGGTCGGCGGCGGCAAATTAGTAGCGGTGCCGTTCGAGGCGCTCTCGTTGCAACCGGGTGCGAAGAACCTGGTAATGAACATCAAAAAAGATGAGTTCAAGAACTCCAAGGGCTTTGCAGATAAAAACTGGCCTAGCCTGGATGCCGTGAAGTCTGGACAGACCGTTGGTATAGCGTCAAAAGGCGGCCAGAGCGACCAAAACCAGGCAACCGGTGGATCTGGCTCCGGCTCGCAAAAGAGCGAAGGCAGTTCTCAATCGAGCACAAACAAGTCAAGCTCCAGCTCCTCTGACCAACCGGCCAAGAGCGACGATAAAAGCTCCGATTCTGGAAGTAGCAAATCTTCAGATAGCAGCAGCAAGTCTTCGGACAGCAGCAAGTAACTAAACACCTGCCTGGTCCAGGACTCTCAAAGCTGTTTGGCCCCAGCCAAACAGCTTTTGCTATTTCTCCTGGGCCGACCGTGTGGCATTTTGGCTAATGAGGAAGGCAAACCTGCACCAGAGCTCCGGGATTTCCCGGCCTAGCATGCTGTGGAGGATGCTTGGCGGAGCCGCGGCTTTAGGATTGGCTTCCGGCACTGCGATGGAAAGGAAAACACACCAAGTCATGAAGCGCACGGAACATTCAGACACAATGCAGGCAGCGGGGGAGGGGCACCTGTCAGCCAAGCCGCGAAAAGTCCAAACTAAAGGGCCAACGGGACTGCGAAAGCTGGGATTGGAAAGGGGACGGGATAGTCTTCTATTTGTCCCCGAAAAGTCCATGACCCCAGCACCCTTTGCCTTAATGCTCCACGGCGCAGGCGGTAATTCCAGGGATGGACTGGATTTGTTACGCGCTCAATCAGAGGAACACGGGGTAATATTGCTGGCTCCCGATTCCAGGGGCGGTACTTGGGATTTTATTCTTGGAGGGTACGGATCCGACGTCAAGTACATTGACCAAGCCCTGGAACAAGTGTTTGCGCAGTATCCCATCGACCTGAAGCGATTAACGGTTGGAGGTTTTTCTGATGGTGCTTCATACGCGCTTTCGCTAGGGATTACGAATGGAGGGCTATTCTCCCACATCATTGCCTTCTCCCCGGGGTTCATGCATCCCACACGCCAGCCGGATTCTCCCATGATTTATATTTCTCATGGCGATCAGGATTCGGTTCTCCCAATCGAATCGTGCAGCCGCCGCCTGGTTCCGGCGCTGAAGCGCGCCGGTTATGAAGTGAACTACCATGAATTCAAGGGCTCGCATGAAATCCCATTGAGTGTAAGACAAGAATCGGTTCAGTGGTTTCTTCACGCGCCAAAGCCGATGCCCAACACCTCGAACGACTAGGGCTTGCCCTTGAAGGCTGCTTTGAGCAACCTTTTACCCGAATCACAAATGACTATGGGCTCTAAATCTCTCACGGACCGCCTCGCGGTATGCAGTTGGTCGCTCCAGCCACAAACTCCTCAACAGCTTGCGGATTATCTAAAGGAGATCGGGATACAGCGTTTGCAACTTGCTCTCGACCCTTTTCGCACCAATCCGGATGTGTGGGGAACTTTCCCGGCTCTCTGTGCCGCCAATAAAATCGAAATTGTTTCCGGCATGATGACCACCGTCGGGGAGGATTACTCAACCATGGAATCGATTCGGCTCACGGGAGGCATCGTGCCGGACAATACGTGGGAAGAAAACTGGGAGAATATCCAGAATATCGCCCGCATTGCTCAGTCAATGCACATCACGTTGGTCACGTTCCATGCAGGCTTCCTGCCGCATGATGAGCGCGATCCTGAGTTCGCAAAACTCCTCCATCGCTTGCGCTTGGTGGCGGATTTGTTCGCGGCCAGCAACATCGACCTTGGACTTGAAACCGGGCAGGAAACCGCTGCATCCCTGGATGCTTTTTTGCAGAAGCTGCAAAGGGGCAATGTAGGAGTTAACTTCGACCCGGCGAACCTGATTCTTTATGACAAGGGCAATCCGACGGAAGCGCTACGACAACTTGGCCCCTGGCTTAAGCAATGTCATATCAAGGACGCCAACCGCACCCGGGTTTCCGGAACTTGGGGCGACGAGGTGCCCGCTGGCACCGGGCAGGTGAACTGGCCTGAGTTTTTTGCGACCTGCCATGCGGTGGGATTTGAGGGAAACCTCTGCATCGAACGAGAAGCGGGCAACCAGCGCGTAGCAGATATCAAGGCTGCGCGGAAACTGGTGGAAGCAATTCGGATCTAACGGCAACCCCCCTATTCTTATGGTAAACGTTGGAATTATTGGGCTTGGCTTCATGGCCGCCACCCACATTAAGGCATACCGGCAAATCCAAGGCGTGCGCATCGCCGCGCTTTGTAATCCCAGTGGACGACATCTGGACGGCGATTTCTCCGGAGTCTCGGGCAACGTGGGAGACAATCAGCCCGTGAAACTCGACATGGCGGATGTCAAAGCCACGAAGGAGTTCTCCGAGCTGCTGAATGATCCTGGCATTCACCTGGTTGATATCTGTGCCCCGACGGCTGCGCACCGCGATCTTTCACTGGCTGCACTCCGCGCCGGTAAGCATGTCATTTGCGAAAAGCCGCTCGCCCGTTCCTCCGCTGTCGCAAAGGAAATCGCGCAGGCTGCTGCGAGCGCGAAAGGCTTCTTCATGCCGGCAATGTGTCTGCGTTTCTGGCCGGAGTGGGCATGGCTGAGGAACGTGATTGTTTCCAACACATTCGGCAAGACGCTTTCCGCCCGCTTCAGGCGGGTGGCGGAACCGCCCGCTTGGGGCCACAAGAACTTTTTCAACGGAGCGCAATCAGGCGGGGCGCTTTTTGATTTGCACGTGCACGATACGGATTTTGTGCAGTACTGCTTCGGACGCCCGCGAGGTGTCTTTTCCACTGGCTACACCAAAATCAGCGGCGCGATTGATCATGTCGTTACGCAATACGATTACGCTTCCGGGGTACTCGTGCATGCGGAAGGGGGCTGGGCCATGACGGAAGGCTTCGGTTTCAACATGTCCTACACGGTCAATTTCGAAGGAGCAACGGTGGATTACGACCTATCCCGCGGCGCCGATGCATTACGCGTTTGTGAAAAAGGGCAACCAGCTCGGTTCATGAAGTTTGAAGGGCCGGATGGCTATGTCCTTGAATTGCAGCACATGGTCGAGGCGGTGCAAACAGGAAAGCCGCCTACGGTTGTCACTGCAGCGGACGGGCTTACATCCATTCAAATTTGCGAAGCTGAAGAAAAATCGGTGCTGACCCGTCAGATGGTTACATTAACTTGATACAAATTATGAAACCTTCGAAACCTTTATTCAAAACGGTTGGCGCGTTTCTATTGATCGCAGGCATCGCCGCTGCCGCCATGGCGGCTGAATCCTCCAAAACTCCTTCTGTCGGAGACAAGGCACCCGTCATTCAGGGAAAGGACCAGGATGGCAAGACTTTCAAATTGGCAGACCAAATTGGGAAGAAAGTCGTTCTCCTTTATTTCTATCCCAAGGATGACACCAAGGGATGCACAGCGCAGGCTTGCGGACTGCGGGACCGGATGAGCGAGTTGAATAAGGAAAATGTCGAGGTGGTTGGAGTGAGTTTTGACAACGCTGAAAGCCATCAAAAATTCATTGCCAAGCACCATTTGAATTTCACCTTGCTGGCGGACACTGATGGAAAGATCGCCGATGCTTACGGCGTTCGCATGGCCGGAAAAAATATGGCTCGCCGTGCTAGTTTCCTGATCGGGCTTGATGGTAAAATCGTCCATGTCACGGACACACCTTCTGCCGAGAAGCACTTGGCTGAGATGAAGGAAGCTGTCGAGAAGATCAAAAAAAGTTAACGCCTTAGCTGGTAAACCCGCTTTTCTCCACCCTTCTCGAGAACGATAGAATCGGGAAGGATAGAGGCGACCTTGGCACCTTCGACGATGTCGCCAACGAAGTAAGTCTTCCGGTTTATCAGGGCGGACGGGCTGGCTTTGCTGCATGCGACCCCTTGCAGCCTCAGGTCGGGGAAATCAACATGGAGCGGCTTGGGCTGTTCCACCTTGTTAGTCACTTCGACGCTGGTCTCACTTTTTTCACGCTGTTCCGTTCTGGCTGCCACCTCAATTGCATCGGCATCCCCCGGGATAACCACCCGCACAATGACTCCAAAGGTGGTGAGGATGAACCCGCAATAACGTGAGCTGAAGATGGGGGCGGACGTGTCGTCCTGGTCGGGGTTGTCAGCGCCAAACGAGATTTTGCCACTATCCTTCTGGGGCGCAGGCGAAGGTTTTGAAAAATGTTTACCTATCAAGGCAAGGAGGGCGCCTACCCCAATCAAGATCTTGTAAATATGCCAGCGCCAAGTCTCGTAAAAGGCATACTTTTGCAGGACTTCATTCACCAGAATGTAGAAGCCGGCAGCAAGAGCAACCCAGATCCCCAATCGACACCAATATTTCATGGCCAATTTTAGAATCGGCAGAATCAGGCAAAGGTTAACAATCGAAAAACGAAATTTAACCGCGAAGAGGGAGCATGCTATAAAGGGAACCATCGTTTTGATTCAGGGGGAAGGCAAAAGCTGGAAGTCTTTGAATTCAGGCAATTTCGCGCAAAGGGTTGCCATCCCCGAGAAATTGTGGTGTATTACGGCAATAATGAAATGGCTCGAAATTTCGGGCGAACTTCAAACGTAATATGATTAGCACCACAGAAGACACGATTATACTTCAGAAAACCCGCGAGCTTTGCGAAACCATCGTTCAGCAGCCTGAATTTCAAGAGATCCGCGGCCGGATTGATGCGTTTATGGCCAATGAAGAAGCCAAGTCGCAATATCAGCGGGTGATTGAAAAGGGTGAGAGCCTCCAACAGAAGCAGCAGATGGGGCTGCCGCTCAGTAATGACGAGATTACTGAATTTGAGGGCCACCGCGAAACCCTGGTCAATAATCCGGTCGCAAAAGGTTTTCTGGATGCCCAAAACCAGATGCAAAAGGTGCAGGAGTCAGTTGGCCAATATGTTGCCAAGACCTTCGAATTAGGCCGCATTCCCTCCGCGGAAGATTTCGACAGCGGCTCCTGTGGTTCGGGCTGCGGCTGCCATTAAGGCAAAACTCGGATTTAAATCAGGCCGGAACGAGAAACCGTTCCGGCTTTCTTATTTGTAAGTGACGTTGATCTTGGCGCGCTGAAGCGTCGCGCCTTCCTGTTGAGCAAGGGAGGCCTGGGCTTTATTGTATTCGGCCAGGGCACGGATCTCTTCGGAGCGGGCGGCGGTCAGGTCGCGCTGAAGTTGCAGCACGACAAAGCTTGTGCTTTTGCCCGCTTCCAATTTTTTCTGCTCTGCGTCCAAAGCCGCTTCCGCATAAATCCGAGCCTGTTTGGATGATTCAACCTGGTTGAAAGTGGACCGAACTTGCCCTGCCGCTTCATCAATGTTTACCAGAGCATTTTCTTCCAGCCTTTTCTGGGTTAGCAATAGCTGGTCGTTGCCCAGTTTGCCTCTCTGGTAGGCACTGCGGGCAGCTTTGTTCTCCAAAGGGATTGAGAATGCTGCCCCGACCCCGTAGCTAGGCTGGTCGGCCCGTCTTAAGCCGTTGAAAACATCGCTAAATTCCCGTACCCCGGAGGATCCGTAGCCATAGCTTCCTGTGAGATCGAGTTGTGGAAGCATCTGATTTTTCAGGTATCTCAGGGTAATACCCTGTCGTTCGAGATCCAGACGGCCGGCGATCAAATCGGGGCGCATGGCCATACCCTTGTTCCAGCTTTCCTGGAGGTCAATGTAGTAAGGCATCGCGAGGAGAGCATCCGTCGGTTCCAGGATGATATTATGAACGTCCGTATAATTTGCTGTCAGCAAACGCTTCAGGTTGTTTTGGGATGTGCCATAGGTGCGCTGAGCCAGAATCAAATCTGTTTGGCGCGCTGCTACCTGGGATTCCGCTTGCTTCTCATCCAAAGGCGCCAGCTTTCCAATCTCAACTCGCCGGCGGTTCTCCTGGAAAAGGCGCTGGGCCAGCTCAAGCCCTTTTTGCTGCACCTTTACATTTTCCCGCGCAAAAACCAGGTCATAATATGCCTGCTCCACGGCGGTGAGCACATTGATTAATTGTTGCTGAAGCCGCTGTTCGGAAACCTTGTAAACGTTTTTGTTCACCAGGATATTATAACGATACTGATCGATCAGGAGATTGCGCAGCAAGGGCTGTGTGACGGAAAGGCCCATGCTTCCATTGGCGTTGTCAAATTTCTTGCCCCCTTGCGTGCCTTGGGCGTCAGACACCTGGCCGCTCAAATTGTAAGACATTCCCCAGGGGGTGAGCCCTCTGAACCCAGCCCCAAATGAATCCGTGTCCGTTTTGGTGCTCGGAAGTTGAACGCTGTTCTCCAGCAACCCGCCGCCGGTTTTCCGATAGGTGTATTGTGGAGAAAAGCTGAAAGTCGGATCATACGCGGCGTAATCGATGTTGATGTTCTCCAACTCGATCAGCGGATTCAACCGCTCAATTCGCAGATCCAGGTTGTTCGTCAAGGCCGCGGCAAAGGCATCCATCAGCGAGATCGGCCTGAACGGTGGCTGACTGGTTTGATCCTGGGCCAGGAGGGAAGTTGTCACCGCACCCGATAGCATTGAGACGGCGCCAAGAGCAAAAAGAAAACCGCTGACCTTTCGAGACACAAAACTCTTGGAAATTTTCGCGGCGCTTGTCGCGCCTTTAATCCTGCCAATCATGTACATGTGCTTCATGAAACCAAACCTGTCGGCGAACGCAAAGAGCTAAGTCGGCAAAGATTTCTAATAAACCCGGTGACTTATCATAATCCAGGAATGCTCTGAGGTTGCCGGTTCGCTTTTTGGACGTCACCAGGCTGGATTTCTTCATTGTAGTATCGGGGAATAACCGAATCAAGATTCAGCAAAATGAATGCCGTGCTCCGCGCTGATGGCTAAGATACGATCCATGTTCGGGCCTCCGGGCTGTTCAAATTCCTCCGCGCACCGGGCGAAGAACCGCTCGAAGCCGGAGGGATAGGTGGTAATCAGCAAGCGTCCGGGCTTTTCACCGATATTTTTGAAGGTATGAACAATCGACCGGGGCATATAGACCACCGAGCCTGGACCGTGTTCCTGCCATTGGCCGCCGAGGAAGAAGCCGAACCTGCCTTCCTGCACGTAAAAGCACTCGTCCTCCTTGAGATGGTAATGGGGAGGCGGACCTCCTCCGGGCGGGGTGATTTCAGTCCACATGGTGAATTTGCCTCCCGTTTCCTCGCCGGTCAGGTGCAGCGTGATTTCATCTCCAAACGCTTTGAGAAGCCGGCCCTCACCCGCTGCAAGCAGGACAGCCCCTTTGGTATTCTGGTTTGACATGGCCTGAGGATATGAGTCCGCAGGCCGGGAAGGCAATAAAGCTGTGGCGCGGGAAATCTGAGAAAACAAAGGGCAAAACCGTTAGGCAGCAGCCTCGGAAATCGAAGCGCGGGTGCGGCGTGAATCCACCGGCACGTAGGACAATTCCGTGTGCTGACGCGAATGGTCCTGGCCTTGAGAACAGAAGGATTCGGTCAACTCCATGGGAGTGACACTTGCCTTGCTAAAGATGCTGGTTGCCCCCGCTTCCCGGGCGGCTTGAACAAAGTGCGGGATTAAAGCGTTGGTCACTGCCGTTACCGGCGTAGCTTTGGCCGCGGCTTTAGAGCGAAAAGCTTTGAGCACCTCAATCCCGTTCTTCCCGGGCAACATAATGTCGAGGAGCACGGCGTCCGGGTTGTTTTGCTCCAGGAAGTCGATGGCCGAAAGCCCGTCGAAGGCATGTTCCACCCGGTAACCCGCTCGCTTGAAAAGTGAGGAATAAACATGAGCGGTTAGCTTGTCATCCTCAACAATTAAAATCGTTTTTGTGGTTGCTGGCCTATCGCTCATGCGAGCAATAGAGCGGCTTTTGTGCCACGGCGGATAGTTGAAAGATTTGAGCTTAGGTGCGCGCCGGGAGTGTCCCGATTTGGAACAGCGCGTCTCAATTTTGGCCAAAGAATTGGAACGGCTTAAGTGCCGACCTTGCTGAGAGCAGACTCCAGGAAGTCAGCGATGTGGATTGCCCGCACATGAGCCGCTCCAGCCTTCTCCAAGCCCGCCCGGATCTGCAACAGGCATCCGGGATTGGTAGTTACCACCGTCAGCGCCCCGGTGCTCAGGATGTTTTGCGTTTTTCGGTCCTGCAGGCGCTCGGCCATTTCTGGTTCGGTAAGGTTATACGTGCCAGCGCTGCCGCAGCAGACATCAGACTCGGGGAGTTCGACAAAATTGAGCCCCGCCACTGCTCGCACTAACTCACGCGGCGGCTTTGAAACACGTTGGGCGTGCGCCAGGTGACAGGCGTCATGATACGTCACTTTGCCGGAGAAACACTGTGGCAGTGTCGGCACCAAGGGGAGCAGCCATTCGGTCAGGTCCTTCACCTTTCTGCCAAAGGCTTCCGCGCGCTCACGCCAGGCGGAATCATCGTGAAGCAGATGCCCGTACTCCTTCAGAGTGGAACCGCAACCGGCTGCGTTGATAATAATTGCCTCAAGTTTCAGTGATTCAAATGCCTCGATGTTCCTGCGCGCCGTTGAACGCGCCGCCTCCAGATTCCCACCGTGGGCATAAAGCGCCCCGCAGCAAACCTGGGAGCGCGGAGTGAGAACATCGTAGCCAGCGCGATTCAGAAGCCTGACGCTGGCAGCATTGGTCTGCTGAAACATCACGCTCATCACGCACCCGCTTACGAAACCAACCCGGCCTTTCTTCTCCTTTGCGCTGGTGGGCGAAAGCTCAGGCAGGCAAGGCAAGGCGGGCATCTCGCGCGGGATCAGGGACATTGCGTCACGGGCGAATTTGGGAAGAACTCTCGTTAATCCGAGAGCTCTGGCGAACCGCGCTGGGAGCAAGGCCAGGCGCATGCGGCCAGGAAATGGGAACACTTTTTCAATCGCTACACGGCGCAGGAACCGTTGAAAAAAGGAGCGTCGGTAGGATGCTTCCACATGCTCGCGCGTTCCTTCCAGGAGGGCGCCATATTGGACTCCGCTGGGGCAAACAGCTTCGCAAGCGCGGCACCCGAGGCAAAGATCCAGGTGGCCCACGGCGCTCTCCGCCAGGTCCATCCGGCCGTCTTGGATAGCACGCATCAGGTAAATCCGGCCTCGCGGGGAATCGTTCTCATTCCCAGTCTCGAGGTAGGTCGGGCAGGAAGAAAGACACAGCCCACAATGAATGCAGGCGAGAGCCTTGGTTTCGTCCAGGAAACGCTTGTCCGGGTTCATGACGCTCACAAGGTTATCTCCGGCAGAATGTGTTGGGGGTCGAAGGTGTCTTTTACCTTTTGCACCCAATGGACGGGCAGGAAAGCCTTGGCGGGCGCCTCTCCGCCCCGGCACCAGGCAACTCCGCTGCCGACGCGTGCTACAAATTCAGCCGGGGCAGCTTTGTGCAGAACTTCCGCAAGTTTGGTTGGGAGCACCGAAAATTTCCACGCCGGTTCGGTGCCGGCCCAAAACCTTTCATCGTGAACCAAACTCGACGCGCTAAGCTTAGCCATGGACGTGACTACTTCTTTTTGCGACTGCACGTCCTCGCGTGGACCCGCAAAGCCAATAACGACTGCGTACGGCTCGGACCTGAATTGGAACAAGTCAAGGACCGTTGGTTCCACAGGGGAATCGATAATCTGGCGAGCGAATCGGAAGGATTCCTGTAGCGAATCGAAGGAGGCTTGCCAAATCTCCTCTACCTCCGGCCTCGGCTGCAATTTAAAGGTGGCTTCGAGCACTATCCCAAGGCTGCCGCGGCTGCCTACAAAAAGCTTTTGCAGGTCATAGCCAGCTACATTCTTTACCACCTTCCCACCGCTTTTGATGATCCGTCCATCCGGTAGCATGGCCTTAAGGCCAATCAAGTGTTCGCGCACTGTCCCGTAACCGTGCCGCCGGGGTCCGCTCAGGTTTTCCTCAATCAGTGAGCGAATGGTGACCTGCCCAGGCTGGGGAGGGTCTAAAGGCAGCCATTGTCCCTTTTGCCCGAGTTCCGTCTGGAGTGACCGAAGGGAAATTCCGGCCTCGACCGTCACGGTCAGATCCTCCGGGAAATACTCGAGCACACGAGTGAAATGCTCCAGGGAAACCGCTTCGATCCGCTGGCGGCTTTGGGCGGCGCTTCGGAGCGACTCCTGCAATTCCTGATGGCTTTGGGGCCGGAGCAGCATGTTCCACCAGCATGCCGGGACGAACAGCAACCGACAAGTGTCAAAGCGGCAAAAGAAAAAACCGCGTGAGAAAACTCACGCGGTCAAGAGAAGCGGCTGCGGTCTTTTAAGACACGCAGCGCGCCCGGGTTGGCGGAACCTGACAAATAAGAATGTGCCTCGTGGTAGAAGCGTTCGCCGACAACTGGCGCTGTCGTATAGGGCAGGGAAAGTGAATTTCCTGCCACAGCTTCAGAGGCACAAAGTGTTTTTTAGCTTTCGTGGAAATCATAATCGGAACCTCCAACGATGATGCCGAGCTGGCGTGATCTGCTGAAGAATCACAGCAAGATCGCTAAGTTTAGCCGTTTTTCTGAGGAAGTAATCAGCCCCGGCTTCCAGGCAGCGGAGCCTCGCGGTTGTTCCGCCAACTTGAGACAACACTACGATGGTGGGTGCCGGCTGTAATTCTTTTATCCAGGAGAGGACACCGGAAAAGTTCTCCTTGGGCAGTTCCATATCGAGCACTACTACATCGGGATGCACAATCTCGATCATGGCCAGTGCCTGGGTCATTTTTCGGGCAACACCAACGATGGTGGTTCCTTCCACTTCGGAGAGAGCGGAGGTGATGCCCTGGCTCAAATCACTGGATCCATTCGCGATTAAAACGCGCAGAAGAACTTTCTGTCCCGGTATGTCCCGAACTAATCTCATCAGGGAACAAGATAAGGACAGAGGAGGGAACCCGCCTATAAGAGGTTTTCTAAAAGGATTGTCGCCGTTTGGGAGGTTTCTTTGTCAGAGTTTTCCTACAAGTCGTTTGCGGAGGCTTAAAACCAACCTCGTCTCACGAAGTTTCGTTGTCGAGATTATTGTGCAACAACTTGTGCTGCATGGCATAAAGGGCCAGCTCCACGTTGTTTTGGAGCTTGAGCTTGGCCAGCAGCCGGGTGCGGAAGGTGCTCACGGTTTTTACGCTAATGGATAAAGCAGCGGCAATATCCTTCAGGGACTTGCCTTCGGCTAAGAGCTGCAAGACTTGGAATTCCCGGTCAGAAAGTTTTCGATAGAGGGCAACCCCGGATTGGTCCTCGATTTGATGAACCAGTTTTTCAGCTGTCCGGGACGTCAGATACCTCCCTCCTTCAAGGACTCGGCGGACGGCAGTAACCAATTCCTCAGGGGCCGTTTGCTTGTTTAGGAAACCTGCTGCACCCGCTTTCAATACCCGGGCTGCCACTTGTTCTTCCGGCAGCATGGTTAGGACGAGGATCGGCAGCCTTGGCGCGGTCACTTTCGCTTCCCTGATCACTTCAAGCCCATTTTTTCCAGGCATGTTAAGATCCAGCACCAGCACGTCCCAACCTTGACCCAGTCGGTCCAAGGTTTCCTGGCCATTTTGAGCGTCTCCAAATTCTATGGAGGAAAATTCTTCGCGCAGGATTTGTTTGAGGCCTTCACGCAGAACCGTGTGGTCATCAGCAAGCAGAACCCGAAGGGGCTTGCCGGCACTCTTGCCAGGTAAAGACTTCATTCAGAGGCTCTGCGATCTCTTTTGGCTTTGCTGGCGGTGCCTGGCTCAATCGGCAGGACAAGGCTTACGGTTGTACCTTTGCCCGGCTTGCCGGCGATGTGCAGGGCGCCGCCAAATTGCAACCCGCGCTCTCGCATTCCAAGAAGCCCCATGCAGGCGAGATCGTTTGCCTTTTTATCGGAGATGCCAATCCCATTGTCATGCACCTGCAGGCGGATCTCCCCGCTGGTTTTCTCCAGGCAGATTTGAACGCGCTTGGCCTGGGCATGGCGGACGACGTTGGTGAGACATTCCTGGACAATGCGGAAAATGGCCGTGGCCCTTTCGCTATCAAGCTCCAGATCGGCGTCTGGAATTTTAACCGAGCATTTCACCCCGGTGCGTTTTTGAAAATCTTCCGCCTGCCACTCGATGGCCGAAACAATTCCCAGTGTATCCAAACCCACTGGGCGAAGGTCGCTCGCAATACGTTGAACCGTCGTGATGGAGGAGTCCGTCATTTCAAGCATTTCCAGTGTCTTTTGGCTCATTTCCTTCTGGAGCTTTTTGCTGAAAGGCTGATTGAGCTTGCGTTGCAGCCAGGCGACATCGATTTTCACGCGCGTGAGTTCCTGGGCCAGGACATCATGGATGTCCCGTGCGATCCGAGTCCGCTCCTCCTCACGGATCTGTTGCAGACGCCCGGCCAGGGCTCGCAACTGCTCTCGGGAATTTTGCAATTCCTGTTCTGTTTTTTGACGCCTCTCAACGTCTGCTTTTAATTTCACATTGAGTTTGGCTAGTTCCGCGGTCCGTTCAC
>JAQGOV010000672.1 GCA_028293425.1 Verrucomicrobiales bacterium | reverse complement strand
CGGATGTCATTATCCGCAACGAAAAGCGCATGCTCCAGGAAGCCGTCGACGCGTTGTTCGACAACGGTCGCCATGGCCGCGCCGTCACCGGCGCCGGCAATCGCCCGCTGAAGTCGCTCTCCGACATGCTCAAGGGCAAGGGTGGCCGTTTCCGCCAGAACTTGCTCGGCAAACGCGTCGATTACTCCGGCCGTTCGGTTATCGTCATTGGTCCGGAGCTCAAGCTCCACCAGTGCGGTCTGCCGAAGAAGATGGCGCTCGTCTTGTTCGAGCCGTTCATCATCCGTCGCTTGAAGGAACTCGGTTACGTTCACACTGTCCGCAGTGCGAAGAAGATGATCGAGCGCCAGACACGCGAAGTGTGGGACGTTTTGGAAGAAGTGACGAAGGGTCATCCGGTGCTGCTCAACCGCGCGCCGACCTTGCATCGTTTGTCCATCCAGGCGTTCGAACCGATGTTGATCGAAGGCGAAGCGATCCGTATTCATCCGTTGGTCTGTACGGCTTACAACGCCGACTTCGACGGTGACCAGATGGCCGTTCACGTTCCGTTGTCCGTGGAAGCGCAGATGGAAGCGCGTCTGCTGATGATGGCGACGAACAACATCTTCTCGCCCTCATCCGGCAAGCCGATCATCACGCCGACACAGGACATCACGCTCGGTTGTTATTACGTCACTGCCGAACCGCGCAAGGCTGCGCCGGCGAATTCAAATGACCTGCCCTTGTTCGGCACGAAGGAAGAAGTCCAGTTTGCCTATGACGACGGCGCGTTGAAAACGCATGATCGCATTCGCCTGGCGAATCCTGACCTCGGCCGCAAGACCGTTTACGGCGATGCTACTAAAAAAATCATTGATACGACGGTTGGCCGTGTGTTGTTCAGCGAAATCTGGCCGGACGAACTTGGCTTCTACAACAAGTCTGCCGGCAAGAGCCAGCTCGGTGATTTGATCTGGAAGTGCTACAAATTTGCCGGTCACGAAAAGACCGTCATCATGCTCGACAAGCTCAAGGAACTCGGTTTCCGCGAAGCGACGAAGTCCGGCGTGTCCATCGGTATTGACGACATGATCGTCCCGAAGGAACGCGACGAACAGATCGAAGCCGCGCACAAGCAGATCCGCGAAGTTGAAAAGCAATATCGCAAGGGTGTCATCACGCCGGGCGAACGTTACAACAAGATCGTTGATATCTGGACACACTGCACCGACCAGATTTCCAGCGTCATGTTCAAGACTTTGGAACAAAACCAGGGCAAGAAGGAATATAACCCCGTCTATTTGATGGTGGATTCCGGCGCCCGTGGTAACAAGCAGCAGATCCGCCAATTGGCTGGTTTGCGCGGGTTGATGGCCAAGCCGAGCGGCGACATCATCGAGAAGCCCATTCTCGCGAACTTCCGCGAAGGTCTCTCGGTCTTGGAATACTTCATCTCGACGCACGGTGCCCGTAAGGGTCTGGCTGATACCGCGCTCAAGACCGCTGACTCCGGTTACATGACCCGTAAACTCGTGGACGTGTCGCAGGATGTCATCATCCAGGAACAGGATTGCGGTACGACGAACGGCATCTGGGTTTCCGCCGTGTACGAAGGCGAAGACGAAGTGGTCAAGCTGGCCGACCGTATTGTTGGCCGGTTCGCGTGTGACGATGTTGTCAATCCGACGAACCCTAAGGAATTCCTCATTCACGCGAATGAAGAGATCGACGAGGAGAAGGCGAAACGTCTCGAGGCCACGGCCATTGATCGTTTGCGCATCCGCTCGGTGCTTACTTGCGAAAGCAAACATGGTATCTGTATCCATTGCTATGGCCGCAGCCTTGCGACCGGCGCGCTAGTCAAACTGGGCGAAGCAGTCGGCATCGTGGCCGCGCAATCCATCGGCGAACCCGGCACGCAGCTCACCATGCGTACGTTCCACATCGGTGGTACGGCCGCGCAGGTGTTCAAGATTCCGCAGATCAAGTCCAAGCATGACGGAACCATCAAGTACAACGAACTTCGTGTCGTTGCGCTCGAAGATGGCAACAACATCGTCTTAAACAAGAACGGCACCATCTCGATCCACGACGACGACGGACGCGAACTGGAAAACCACACCATTGTCATCGGCGCGGTCATCTCCTTCAAGGATGGCTCGAAGGTGAAGAAGGGCGATACGTTCGTTCAATGGGATCCATACAACGTGCCGATTCTTTCTGAAAAAGCCGGAAAGGTGAAATTCCACGACATCATCGAGGGCGTCACCATGAAACAGGAGACCGACGAGGCCACCAGCCAGGAGGCGATGGTCATCATTGATCACAAGGAAGATTTGCATCCGCAGGTCATCATCAGTGACGACAAGGGCGAAATCGTGGCGAGCTACCCGATCCCGTCCGGCGCGCACATCGTGTTGCACGAAGGCGACAAGATCGTGGCCGGTACGTTGATGGCAAAGACGCCCCGCAAGAGCGCCAAGACCAAGGACATCACCGGCGGTCTGCCGCGTGTGGCCGAGTTGTTCGAAGCGCGC
>JAQGOV010000584.1 GCA_028293425.1 Verrucomicrobiales bacterium | reverse complement strand
AACGGACAAATCTATTTTGCTCCCCGTTGGAAGCAGATGCTCGGCTATCTAGAGCATGAGTTGCCAAACGCCACAAGCACTTGGACGAATCTGCTCCATCCGGATGACCGGGACCAAACTGAGCGACATGTCCAGGCGTTCTTGAGTCGTGAGTTGGACGCCTACGAAGTTGAGTTCCGCATGCGCCATAAAGAGGGGCATTACGTCCCGATTCTTTCGCGGGCATTTGGCTCATTTGATGCAACGGGGAAGGCGCTTCGGTTGGTGGGCACTCATATAGATTTAACTTACCGCAAGAAGGTGGAGCGGGAGCGCCAGATTGGGGCGATGCAGTTGCAACAGGCGCATCGATTGGAAGCGATCGGGCAGCTTGCCGCAGGCATTGCCCATGAGATCAATACACCCACACAGTATATCGGAGACAACACTCGGTTTCTCCAAGACAGCTTTGCCGACCTGAAGAAGGTATTGGACGCGTATGGAGAGTTGGTTCAGGCGGCCAGTTCACATCCGGAGTGGCTGCAGCCGCTGCAAAAAATAGAAGAGGCTGCCCGTTCTGCCGATTTGGACTATCTCGCGGTAGAAATTCCTAAAGCCATTCAGCAGTCGCTCGATGGTGTGGAACGCGTCAGTCACATCGTTCGGGCCATGAAGGATTTTTCCCATCCCGGCAGCAGTGAAAAAACACTCGTTGATCTCCACAAGGCCATTGAAAGCACCATCACTGTCTGCCGCAATGAATGGAAATACGTTGCTGAAATAGCGACGACCTTTTATCTGGGACTCCCACCCGTGCCGGCGCTTCCTGGAGCACTGAATCAGGTGATTCTTAACCTCGTCGTCAACGCGGCTCATGCTATTGCGGATGTGGTGGGCAACGGCGGCACGGATAGAGGAATGATTCACATTTCCACCAAGCAGGACGGTAACTGGGTCGAAATCCGGATCTCGGACACGGGCACCGGCATTCCTGAGCCCGCTCGAGGCCGCATTTTTGACCCGTTCTTTACCACGAAACCAGTCGGCAAAGGGACGGGCCAGGGGCTCGCGATCTCGCACAACGTTGTAACGGAGAAGCATGGTGGCACGCTATCCTTTGAAACCGAACTCGGCAAGGGAACCACTTTCATCATCCGATTGCCACTCGATACCCCAGCGCTTAAGGCAGCATGAAAAAGCGAATCCTCTTCGTTGACGACGAGCACATGGTGCTTGAAGGATTGCGACGAATGCTCCGCCCTATGCGGCAGGAATGGGAAATGGAATTTCTGGGGAGCGGCGCCCACGCCTTGCAACGAATGAAAGAAGCCACATTCGATGTGATCGTTTCGGATATGCGCATGCCCGGAATGAATGGGGCCGAGCTTCTCAATAATGTGATGGAGCTCCATCCCAGAACTATCCGTTTCGTCCTTTCAGGCCATGCCGACGAAGACCTGATTCTCAAATGCGTTGGCTCCACACATCAATACATATCCAAGCCTTGTGAACCTGAGATCCTCAAGGCAACCATCCAACGTGTTACATCGTTGCGTGCTAATGTGGAGAACGATCGAGTTCAGACCTTGGTTGCGAAACTCGACCGTTTGCCCACGCTTCCCTCGATTCATGTTCAACTTACCAGTCTGCTTGCCTCGCCGAATGTTCCCATGGACGAAATTGGGGCGCTCCTCGGCAGGGACATGGCTATCTCTGCCAGTCTCCTGAAAGTGGTGAACTCCGCCTTCTTTGGTCTACGGCGTGAGGTTACCACTCCTGTTGAAGCCGTGGCGTATTTGGGCGTGGATGTCATCAAAGCCCTTGTGCTGGGCATTCCCGTGTTTTCTGAATTTGAAGGTTCATTACCGGGGAAGTTTTCTGGCCAGACCCTTTGGAATCACAGTCTCCAGGTGGCCATCGGCGCGGAAAGAATCGCCCGGTTTGAAGGAGCTGACATCGTCATGGTCAAAGAGTCCTTCACCGCAGGACTCCTCCACGATGTTGGCAAGCTGGTTTTAGCGGCTAATTTCGCCGCAGATTACAGTTCGTGTTTGAAGCGTCGCCAGGATGGGCATTGTTCTGGGTTAGATGCGGAGCGAGAGGGCCTGGGAGCGACTCACGCCGAGGTAGGCGGTTATCTGCTGGGGCTATGGGGATTGCCTCTTCCGGTTGTCCAGGCAGTCGCCTTCCATCACGAGCCTCGAACCGCTTCCAAACGCGGCTTTTCCGGTCTGATGGCGGTGCATGCGGCGAATGTTCTGCAGCAACAACTTCCTTCCTCCGTCGGCGAGGGAGCAATGCTGGATGAGGTTTATCTTGAGCAGGCTGGTTTCTTAAATCGTGTGGATGCCTGGAAATATGAATTGCAGAAAGGCCCCGGAATTGCCGTTTAGATTTTATGAGCATAAAGATTTTATGTGTCGATGACGAAGAGAATGTATTGGCTGGTCTCCAGCGGAATCTTCGAAAACGTTTTCAGTTGGATCTTGCCGTGGGCGGGCCTGCCGGTCTGGAGCGCCTTGAACGGGATGGCCCTTACGCCGTGGTAGTAGCAGATATGCAAATGCCTGTTTTGAACGGCATTGAGCTTTTAAAAACCGTACGCTCACGATATCCGGACACCACTCGAGTGATGCTCACCGGAAATGCCGATCAGAAAACCGCTGTCGAGGCGGTTAACCAGGGACATATATTTAGGTTTCTAAACAAGCCGTGTGACCCAGAGGTCATGACCATTACTCTCGAGGAAGCCCTACGGCAACATCACATTACCCTGGCTGAGCGCGAACTGCTTCAAAACACGCTCAACGGCGCGATCAAAAGCCTTATGGAAATTCTGGCTGCGCTGGATTCACGCGCGTTTGGAATCGGTCAGCGTCTGCGTGACTATGTGCGAGCCCTTGCAGTGGGTTTCCCTTCGGTCCAAGCCTGGGAACTGGAGCTTGCTGCGATGTTGGCGCCTATAGGACGAGTCACAGTGCCCCTTCCTGTATTACTCAAGGAGCGGGGAGGAATCGCCCTCACTTCACCGGAGCAGGATATGATCGCAAGAGTTCCTGAAGTAGGCGCACGGCTGCTTGAGAACATTCCGCGGTTGCAGAATGCTGCTCAGATGGTAAGATTTCAGCTGAAGAATTTCGACGGCACCGGCTTTCCTCAGCAGAATTCCTGCGCTGGTGAGGAAATCCCAATCGGAGCCAGAATCCTCCATGTGCTCTCAGATCTGCTGGAATTGGAAGAACGTGGATTGAGCAAGGCGGTTGCCCTTCTTCAAATGAAGTCGAGGAAGGGCATGTACGATACTTCAGTTCTCGCAGCAACCTGCCAATGTTTTGGCATTACAGGAGATGACATTTCCTCGCGGATCGCCGAGCGGGCCGTGAAAGTCACAGAACTTATTCCCGGTCAGATCCTAGCCAAAGACCTCAAAGGGAAAGATGGTGTCCTCATCCTCGCGGCGGGAAACAAGTTGACACCATTTCTCATCGAACGTATCCGGAACTTTCAACTTATTGAGACGATCTCGGAACAAATCATCGTCTCGGCTCCTTTTTGATGGCATCAAATGTGAGGTGAGAAGCCATCCATAAACTTTGGGAACTGGCCGAGACGATTATGAGCAGGAAACGGATTTCCTTAAAGGATCTGCCTTCGAGGCGGAGGGCATAGGCGGCGGTTGGAAGTGTTTTTGATGGTCGGGTGGGTTGATGCGTCAGGCTGATTTCCGGGCAATCGACTTTTTGCGTTTTCATAGGGACGAAATTTTAGGAGGGGGGGTCTGCCATCCGTGGGGGGACCCCTGTGGGAAAGTTGATGGTTGAGAGCTGATAGTTGATGGGCATCGAGCTGCTTCGCAGGTGGTTGAAAGAAAAGGGGTTAACCGCGAATGGACGCTAATGAACGCGAAGAAAGTGAAGCGAAATAGTTGAAAATGTT
>JAQGOV010000579.1 GCA_028293425.1 Verrucomicrobiales bacterium | reverse complement strand
GTCCTTGAGTCGTCATCAAAAGCTTGATAAAGAGCCTCGATAAACACCTGCTCAATTTTGCTACCTGTTATCCTTCCGTCGCCTTCGAGAGCTGGACTACGTCGAACTCTTTTGCTATTTGAATGTTCCAGATTGCCTGCCGCTCCTCCCGGTTGGGAAAATCAACAAAGAAAAGCTCATCGAACCTGCCTTTCCTCAGCAGTTCAGGCGGCAGCTTCGAGACATCATTAGCAGTCGCGATGACAAACACAGGCTTCTTTTGCTTTTCCTGAAGCCAATTGAGGAATGAGCCGAATACCCTGGCTGACGTTCCTCCATCTGTTGAACCGGCTGATTGTGAACCGCTCAGGGCTTTCTCAATCTCATCCATCCAAAGAACACATGGAGACACGGCTTCAGCAGTTTGGAGGACAGCCCGGAGATTGGCTTCTGACTGGCCCACAAGGCTTTCGAAGATCCCGCCAGCATCCAATTTCAGCAAAGGCACCCCGAATACGCTGGCTGTGGCTTTGGCAGCTAGCGACTTTCCGGTTCCAGGCAAGCCCAAGATCAGAACTCCTTTAGGCAATCGCAGACCATATTCCCGTGCTTGGGGTGAAAAGGCATGTTTCCGCTTCAAGAGCCAGTCCTTTAGCAGGTCCAGCCCGCCAATGCTTTCCATTGACTCCTTTGAATCAGCAATCTCCAGCAGTCCATTCTTCTTCACGGCTTGGGCTTTCTCTCTGGCAATGATGGCAGGAACGATTGAACCGGTCTGGACGAAAGACAAGGCGAACGAATTCTCTGCCTCGATGGTGGTTATCCCCAATGGGCAGCTCTCGGCTGATGAAGTGGTGCCGGAATTAGAAATCGGCGGAGAGCATTACCCTTTCGCCGATGAGGGTAAGGCCCACAATCAACACGGTTAAAAGGACTGAGCACCGCATACGCGCAGTGTTGCGCTACCGTTTCACGCTGGCGAGCGGGAAAATGACACCAGGTCCGTCTTTGATTCGATAGGTTTTATGGCGCAACAAGGCGGAAGAATTGCTGCGGTTGGCCATTGGTTGGAATCGCAGCTTGGAGCACGTTTCCGTTGAGCGTTATGGGAGCGTTCGTAATGGGCATCCAGGTGACTGGCGGGGATAGATTGGTCGCTCCCTCCACTCGGTAACCGGAGCTGGCTGCTGGCCATGAAAGGAGCGTCTGGTCGGGAGAATACGCAACTGATAAAAGCGGAGAGGCTCCAACAATCGTAATTGCCACGCCCGCCGAACGATTGGTCGAGCCTAGATCATCCGTGACGATGGCTGAGAGCACCTGGGCACCCGCCAAGGCGTTGCTCCAAATGAGTGTGAAAGGCGCGTTGCTGATGGTCCCTAAACTAGTGCCATCCGCGAAAAATTCGACTTTGGCTACGGCACCGTAAGGGTCCTGAACGGCTGCGGTTAGCTGCGGAGTGGCTGGCAGCACGTAAAGGGAGTTCGGAGCCGGCGCGATGAGGCTGATGGTTGGCTGCAGATTTACAACCGCGCTTAGTTCCAGGTCGAAGCTTAAATCGACGCTATTCGAGGAGGCTTGGTGAACCTCCGCCGCGATGATATGAGAGCGGCCAGTCAGGTTGGTAGGTGAAGCAGTGCCTGTGACCAGGACGGATTCGGATAAACCGAAGATGTCCGCACTAGCCAGCGTGTGATAGCCGGCTCCGGCTGGCAGGTTGTCGCGGAGCACTTCGTTTCCGTCGATGTAGACGGCGACGCCATCATCCCGCAGCACCTTCAATTGCAGGCTTTGCGCGCCGGGGGGCACCGAAAAGCTGTTGCGGAAGTAGCTGGTGATATACTTGGCATTTGGATCACTCCCGAAATCGAGGACCGTGGCTTCATCACCTTCGCCGTAACCCAACTGCGCGGGTCCTCGTGACCAGGCTCTGTCCGAATAGATGGAACTGCGCCAGGCTGTGCCTAGATTGGCTCCGCCATCATAGTAGCGCCACACCGACCCGAACGGCACGAGGGTCATCAGCGCTCCATTGGCTGGCAAAATGGTAATGAAATTGACCGCGGAGGTGGATCGAAGGCCACCATTGTCCTGCGCGATGGCCTGGATGGTGTGCTCGCCTGGAGGAGGATTTGTCCAGGTGAAACTCCAGGGAGAGGCGAGCGTTTGACCGATTTTTCCACCGTCGCCATAGTATTCCACTTTTGTCACGAACCCGTCGTCACTGATGCTCCGCAGCGAGATCAACACGTTGGTGGGGGCGCGCATGACGGTAAAGCTGGCCGGTAAACCTAAACCAATGGAAGGAGGAATATTGGCGATGGCGATGGTGTTAAATTGCCAAATGGGCCCGGCATTGGTTTGCCCTGCTCGGACGGACTTCACCTGCCAGTAATACGTCGTGTTCGTCGCCAGCCGGCTGAGTGTCCAAAACGTATTGGTGGTGCTGCCCAGATACTCCGTGTCGTCCGGTGTTGAGTCGATTCCCATGTAAACGAGCCAAGTAGTAGGTGCGGCAGGGGTGGCGATCAGGCTGACGTTGTCGAGTGAAACGTTCAATGCGCCGAGCGCATCTTGCTCCACAAAGGCAACCCGGACTGTTTGGCCATGGAAAGCGGACACGTCGGCGGTGTGGTTCGTCCAGTCGCTCAAGAGCGTGTCTCCCGGCTTATTGGTGAAAAGAGTGGCGAGGACGGCATTGTCCGTGTCGCGCAGTTCCACGCGGAATTGTTGGTTTGCGGCGAAAGCTGGTGCGTTATTATGGACCCGTTGCGCCCAGCTCAGCGTGATTGGCCAGGCTCCGTCGGGAATGAAAACTTCCTGCCCAAGCGTGTGGCGACCATTGCCGTATTGCTGCGAGAGGGCAAAACTTGATCCGGCTAGAGCGGACTGTGGACCCTCAATCCCTGGCGGATTGTAACTCGGAGTCCCGTTCACCCAACCACCAGCTCCGAGATCCTCGCGCGTCCAATTGGCCAGGAGCAACTCAAAGCCGCCATTCTTGATCAATTCGCCTTCCTTGGGTCCCCAGGCGAGATCCGCATCCCGCGACACATTGTCCGCCAGGTCCGGAGGCGACGGGAAGAGCGCTTCGGGCGGTCCGTCGTTGTCGAAAAGGAAAACGCTCCATTGGCCACTGACGAAACCAGGAGCAGCAGCGGTCAGAATCACAAATCGCAAGGGATCAATCGTGGCATTGTCGAATACAAAAAGGTCGAAGAACGCGTTCGTTTGACCGGCGGGGATTGTGATCGGCCCGAGCGGGAAGAGGCTGAAGAAAGCGTCGGAACTGAGGGCAACTTCGAGATTGGTCGTGAGCGTGCCGGAAATGCGGACTTCCCCGACATTGCTCAAGGTGCCCATGCCTTCGGTGAGGAAGATGGGCGTGTATATCTGGAGATTGATGCTTTCATTATCGAGCACCTGGGTGAAGTTCGTCCCGGAAATCCAGTTGGGCACGCTGGCAATGACACCAGCGATCTGCGTTCCATCAATCCGAAGGTCATCGACCGCGGAAACGGTAAAATTGGCCGACGTAGCGCCAGCAGGAATAAAAGCGACCGGGAGAAAACCCAAAGTCAATTCCTCCGGCTGGGTGCTTTGCAAATTCACCAGCACGTTGTCGCCGACGGGGAACTTAGTCGAGACAGTCCCGGTGCCAAAAGCTCCGCCTTCCGTGAGGGAAGCAGGGAGTTTTACGGAAAGAGTGTTCACTTCATTGTCGTTCACCAGAATGGAAAAAGAGCCATTCTGGGAGAATTGAGCGCTCGCGGTGATAGTGGAGCCTTTGGTGCCATCGAAGATGGCATCATTCACGACAAAGATGTTGAAGACCGCGCTGGTCGCACCCGCTGGAATAGTCACGCTGGGCGAAACGGTAATTTCGGTGGTGTCGCTGGAGGTGAGGTTGACCAGTAGGTTCTGTTGACGGGGTGTAGGTATATGGACACTGCCATATTGGAACACTGGAGAACCTTCGGTCAGATTCGAGGGTCCCGTAACGACCAGTTTTGGAAAAACGTTAGCACAACTGCCGAATGCGCTGAAATCCGTGCTGAGGAAATCCGGAGGCAGGTTAGTGCCCGCGGACAAGCCGACCACTCCCCAAGGATTGATTGCATTTACAATGGTGATTCGAATTTGTCCGTTAAAGAACATCTCCACCTGGAAGCTATTGGACTCATTAATAAAGCTGTAGCCTGATGCAACATTCTGCCAGGTGACGGCCAATCGATCTGCCAATTGCTTCCAGGAAATGTCTACACCTGCATCCAGGGAATTGTATGAAGAGTAATACGAAAACAACCCGGAAACGCGCAAGCGTTTGAAGTGATCAACAATTACATTGTCGACGTAACTGTCCTTGACGCCGAACGAAATGCTGCCGTTTAAATTCACGTTCAGACGGTTGGTGGCAAATCCATATAGTGAAACCTTTTTGCCGCCGGTCAGCAAAACCTCTGCCTGGTCGTCGATCGAATAGGCATCCTGATGCAATTGCGTTCCGCCGGTCGGGTCAGTGGGGAAACCGGCAACCGATTCGCGGCAAACCGCGTAAAACTCCGGACTGCCATCTGGAATAAAAGTGAGGCTCTGCTTATTTAAATTGAAAGTACCATCATGATAAAAAGCCTGGGTTAAGAAGCTGTCATTCAGGATTTCCAACTCCACGGTTCGAGTAAGTGCAGCTCCCGTGGTCAGATTGGAGACGACCATGGTATTCGTATACGATCCTTCAGGCAGGACGGGACCAGCGGCCGTTACGCCGGCTACGAGTTGGACCGAACCGAATCCGGCAAGCGTGCCTGAGGCAGGGGAAACCGCAAAAGGTTCCGGCACGTTTGCATTCCATGGAATCGCGATGCTGCTGCGGTTGGTCAGCACAACCGGAACGAACACGAGTTTGAACGGTCCCCCGGCCGGCCCGCGTAACCGTTCCTCATCTGCAACTTGGTTAGCCGGTAGGAGCAGCAGCGGCTCCGAGACATTGAACGTAAATTTTCGGAGCATTGTGACTTTGCTCACCTGGTTGGAAAAGTGAACAAAGCTCTGCTGCACACCGATTGGCAGCGCATTGGCCGCGGCGTTGTTGAGGGAAACGGTCATCGTTTGCTTGGCGTGCGACGCCAGAGTTCCGCTCGTGGCCGAGAGGAGCAAGGGGGAATTTGCCGTGGCGCTCCAACTGATGCTGCTCGCACTGGAGTTGGACAAGGTATAAACCTGTGGAGCCAGGCTGAAAGGGCCTCCGTAAGCGCCGGAAATTTTTAGATTGGTCAGCGGTGAAATCCGCAGAGCATCCGGCACGGAATAGCTTTCCACCACGCCGATGGTGGTTCCGCTGGGTGGGGCAATAGCTTCGAATCCCAGTCCCCGTTTCGCGAAGGCAATCCAAAGTTCGTTTTTGTTGGTTCCAGTCGTCAATACCTGCTCTGCCTGGATGATAGCGTCACGGGCTTGAACAAAGTTGGGATTAGCCGGTGAGAGTTTCATCCCATCTGTTACAATTTGCAACGTGAGTTGGTTGCCGATGGAAAACCCAAGTTTTCCAACCAAAGCGGCGCGGACTTCCCAGAGCATGGCGCACCAAACCTCACCCACCGAATGCACTTCCTCGGCTGACCAATTGGGCCAGACGCCACCCCTGGGCACATCCGAATGCGGAGCTTCCTGCGTCGGATCGATATCCTGAAAGGTGAGCGGATTGGCTGCGAGGTTTGTCGAGAAAGGGTAACGGCGGATACCGAAATAGTAGTTGTTCGTGAATGGCACCGCGCTCGGTGTATATTTAAAGTCCCTCGTAGCATATCCACCTACCGGATAATTGGCACCTAATGGGTCGGCTGATTTGCTCAAGAGCGCGAGAGCGTAGAAGTCCGACCAACCCTCTCCCATGCCTTTCGGCTGTGTGCCCGATAAACCAACGCCACCGCCCACTAGACGGGCGCTCAGACCGTGGGTGTACTCATGGAGCATGATTTGCGCATCCAGGTCACCATCGCGATCGGGCGTGGCGTCAGGCCAAAGATACATTTGGATCCAGGCTGGCTGCCCATCCGCGGCGGAAAAATAATTAAAATTAGCGTTCCGCGTTCCTTCGCCATCCTGGGCCTCGGCGCGAACTGCGTCGTTGCCTAAACCGCCTTTGCCGAAGTTGTTCACCTGGAAGTTCCCAGCCGCTTCATTAAAGCCCAAGTCGTAAAGTTTATCGTGCGCCCAGTTGCACCAGTAGAACAGGTTCACCACCGCAGCCTTGGAATAGGTCGTGGGCCCTTGGGCCAGGCTCAGCGTGAAATCGAAGACCCGGCTTGGCGAGCCTTGCGGCCTTGGAAGATCGAGCACGTCGTCGGCATCCAGATCGGTTGAAGCATCGATATTGTTGCCTCTGGTTTCATTGACGCCATCATTAATCCAGCCGTTTGGAGACGCATTGAGGCTGATGGCGCTCAAGGTCACGAGTGAGCGTGAAACCGCAGAGGGTTGGCTCGGATTTCCTGGGGCCGCGTAACCGGGTGACATTGGGGTTGGGCTGTCGCCGGTGAAGACGCGGTAGGACGCATTGCTGATATCGGTGGTCTGACAGCGACGCAGCAGCACCTCCCCGGTTTGCGCGTCCAGGAGCAGGCGGTAAACTTCAGGATGCGTGCGCACCTTCAGCGCCACTTCCCAGCATAAACGAAGGGTCGATTCGTCCACCGGCAGCCAGACCAGTCGGACATGCGCAGGCCCGCGAGTGAAGGACGCACGAAATTGCTGCTTGCGTTGCGCATCAGCGGGTTGGTCCAGTGGGTCCAAGTCTGCGTCCTGCGCCTGGGCTTGACCAAGATGCTGTGCCGCCAAAATGAGCGCCTGACGGGCCGTGAGCGTAGGTTGAGGTTGATTGCCGACTTTTTGCGCTGCTTCGGAAAACTTTGGGAGAAAATGGCTCGAAATATTTACTAGCTCGTTATCTTTCGTGATATGGGCCAGGAAGACGGCTTCGAAGATTTCGAGGCCTGCATGTTCCTGCTGCCACACGGTCGTGCGCAAGCCATTGTGGCCGGTCACATAATCCCGCAGCCTGGGTGCTCCGGCGAGAGCCGAGGAGTCGTGCCCAAACAGATTCGAGTGCTCATCCACGAAAGCCTTCACAGCGCGGTGCGGGTCATCATTGCGCTGGCGTGCGCGGAACACGTCAGTGACGCCACGGCCTTTTCCATCGGGGCCGGTCAGAAAGCCATCCCGCGTGCCCACCCATTGCGGTGAGCTGGTGATGGGTGCCCAGTCCACCACTGCGTGCGGGAGGCGACCGCGCAGCTTCTCCGCAGCTTGAGCTGCGTCCGGGCGAGTGGAATGAGGAGAGCGCCGTTCAATATCGGGCAGCGTTTCCTGTCCGGGCCTTCCTGCTTGAACAAAGCAGGTGCTCGAAAGCAGCAATAGTATTGGGCCAGACAACCAGCGGGGGTGAACGCTCATGAGTGATGTTGGCAGAATGCTTGGATTGATAGCAATGCGCTAAACACTGTTTGATACTTAGGTGATTTCCTGGTTTGAGTTAAGTGCTGCTTTTTCATGTGAGATCATTTGCCGGGAATTGTCCCTCTATTTTAAGGGTTCCGAGACGAGCGGGATAGGGCAGGAAGCGTGCCGCTTATGCCAGACGCTTCACAATTTCGGCCATGGAGCAGAACATCTCGGTGGGGACTTGCCTTTGGAGGGCTTCGGCGCGGTTGTAGCCCCAGGAGACAGCACCGAAAGGGATGCCAGCGGCTTTTGCGGCCTGCAAATCCCTTAATTCATCTCCGATATACAGGGCCTGGTCGGGAGCGGTTCGGCTTTGGCGGAGAACCTTCTTCAACTTGGCCGCCTTGCCGAACATGGACACGCCGCATTCGTAGAAGAGGATGCGGGCGGTAATCTCCTGGCCCAGAACATGACGAATGTTTTCCTCCGAGTTTGAACTTACGATGCCCAGTGTCAGGCCTCGGCTGGAGAGTGTCTGTAAAAGCATGTGGGTATCCGGGAATAGCTTCGCCTCACGGATGTGTTGGGCCATCAGGGACATCATGTCCTTGGCGATTAACGGCACCTTCCAGAACGGAACGCCGAGAGCTTTCAGTATTTGTTTGCTGTCGTAGTCTCGCAGCTTTTCGTATTCAGCAGGGTCCAACTTCTTGAAACCATATTTACCCCCAATGACATGGAAGGCACTTTGAAACCAGGGCAGAGTATCTGCCAGGGTTCCATCAAAATCAAATAGGATAAGCCGGTATTTGGCCACGCCGATAATAGGCTCGGCCCGCCGGACGAAGCAAATCCAGGAATAAAATTATAACAGTTCGACAGCATCGATTAGCGCAAGTCTGGGAACTTTTGCCGCAAACCCGCGATGGCTTTTTCTTTTCCCTTGGCCTCAATTTCAACCCATGGCGTCATCCACAGGGCAGGGGGAAAATCCCGGATCAACTCGCTGTGATCGGGATCCGCAAAGGCCGAAGCACCATTGGACAAATGAACGATTTGCCAGGCAGGGTCGGGCCAGGTTTTTGCCGCTTCGCTGAGCAAGGTGGTAATGCTCGGATGGTCGTAGGTTCCCAATCCCTCCTTGACCACGTGGTGATGCAAGTCAAACACCATGGGCACTCCCGTTCTTTGACAAATTTCAAGGATCTCGGCTGCCGAGTAGGCATACTCATCGTTTTCCAGGACAATCCGATTCCGGATGGAAGGAGGCAATTCGTGGATTGCTGCGACGAGTTGGGCAGGACGTCCGCCCTTTCCGCCATGGAGAATAAAGGCAGCCCAGCTCGTCTGAGGCAACCCCAGCAAATCAAAGACATGCGCGTGTCGTTCCAGGATGTGGACGCTCTGATCATTTATGGATTCCGTTTCGGAATTCAGCACTACAAATTGGTCCGGATGCAAAAGCACCCGAACATCGAAGCGTTTCGCTGTCGGGCCAAAGCTTGCCATTTTTGGGCTCAGCGCTTCGAGTTCCCGGATGCCGGCAGGCTCATCGTTCAAGGGGAAAAGGTTGGAAGTGGCACGATATAACCCAATGCCGTTGTTGCGACAAAATGCAATGGCGTTGAACAAACGCAACAAATTTTCCCGGTAAAGTTCCCGCAAGGTGGACGCCTGAGAAGGTGGAGACAACGTTAAGAAACGGGCACGGGTGATTGTTTTATACCGGACCTCCGGTCCAGTGGTGATACAAACCAAACCTAAGCGTGGCTGCTGTTCTAACGCTGAAATTGCTGGCTCCATGGTGAACTATAAAGGAGGAATTTCGTTCCCGCGAGCGCCCGCTAAGCGAAACCGCAGAATTTCCTCAAATCTCCCCTGGATTCTGAATGAACGATTTTGTTCCCTCACAGGTTGACTGCGGCTACAATTTGGCCACGAACTTTAGAAACAATGCAACTGCGACTCTTTGAATCATCGCCGCGCAAGAAAACGGCCCGCTCCAAAACCCTGGCTGCGGAGCTGCTGGCTTTTGACGAGTTTGGGGAGAAGACACGCCAGTCAATGCTTTTGGCCAGCAACCCGGGCGGAGCGCTGGAGGTGCCGGTTTTCATCAACGAGTTCTGGACAGCCAAACAACGGGCGGCGAGTTCCTTGCACGAAGTTTCCTACCGCGCTTGCTTCAAGCCCCAGCTTCCACGGTTTTTTATCGAACGGCTGACCAAACCCGGCGACAAAGTTTATGATCCCTTTATGGGGCGAGGAACCACGCCCCTGGAGGCGGCGCTGCTGGGCCGAGTGCCAGTGGGGTGCGATGTGAATCCGCTCAGCGCGGTTCTGGTGAAGCCTCGGCTGAATCCTCCCTCCTTGGCTGAAATTGCTAAACGATTGGATGAAATCGATTTCGGGCAAGCCGAACCGGATGCACTCTCCGAAGACTTGCTAGTCTTTTATCACCCGGACACCCTCCGGCAAATCCTTGCTCTGAAGCAGTACCTCATCCGCAGGCGAAAGGCTGGCAAATTGGATTCGTTGGATGAATGGATCTGCATGGTCGCAATCAACCGTCTGACGGGCCATTCACCCGGGTTCTTCTCGGTCTATACCTTGCCTCCCAACCAGGCAACTTCGTTGGTAGCGCAAAGAAAGATCAACGAGAAGCGCAAGCAAACCCCGCCAGCACGAAACGTGGCGAAGATAATTTTGAAGAAGTCCAAGGCACTCCTCAGTGATTGCGATGAGCAGGTGGCGCAGCGGTTGAGGGGAGTCGCAGGCGAAGCAAAATTTTTAACCGGGCTGTGTGCTGTTACGCCGCAAATCCAGAGTGGGTCCATTCACCTGGTTGTGACCTCGCCTCCTTTCCTTGATATAGTCGATTATGTGGGCGACAACTGGCTGAGGTGCTGGTTCCTGGGAGTGGATGCGAAGTCAGTGCAGATTACGATGGCGAAAAAAGTGGAGCAATGGCAGACAGCAATGACGGAGGTGTTCAAGGAACTCCACCGTGTACTCGCACCCGGCGGCCATGTTGCCTTCGAGGTAGGAGAAGTTCGCCACGGAAAAGTGAAACTGGAAGAAGCGGTATTGCCGTGTGGCCTTGCCGCTGGCCTGGAGCCGGCGCTGGTCCTGATCAATGACCAGGAGTTTACGAAAACGGCCAATTGCTGGGGCGTGGATAATAATGACAAGGGCACCAACACGAACCGAATCGTGCTGTTCAGGAAGGCGTGATTACGCTAGAACGCCCTTCACCACCTCACCATGAACATCCGTCAACCGGAAATGCCGTCCCTGGAATTTGAAGGTTAGTTTTTCGTGGTCCAAGCCTAGGCAGCGCAGAACAGTGGCGTTGAAGTCGTGGATGTGGACTGGATTGTCCACGATGTTATAACAGTAATCATCCGTTTCGCCGTAGCTGATTCCCGGCTTGATGCCGCCGCCAGCCATCCAGATCGAGAAACATCGGCCATGGTGATCACGTCCATGGTTGTCCTTGGTGAGCGTTCCCTGGCTGTAAACGGTTCGGCCGAACTCGCCACCCCAAATCACCAAAGTGTCTTCTAGCAGGCCGCGTTCTTTCAGGTCTGCAACCAGGGCGGCGCTCGGTTGGTCCACATCGCGGCATTGGCCGCGGATCTGTTTGGGCAAATCGCTATGCTGGTCCCAGCCGCGATGCATGAGTTGCACAAACCGCACGCCGCCCTCAACCATGCGACGCGCCAAAAGGCAGTTGCGGGCGAAACCGCCATCCGTGGGGTTATCCTTGATCCCGTAGGAATCCAGCACCTGCTTTGGCTCCTTGGAAAGATCGGTGAGTTCCGGCACCGACGACTGCATCCGGTAAGCCATTTCATACTGCGCAATGCGGGCATTGATTTCCGGATCGCCAAAGCTTTTCGCAGCCATGCCGTTGAGCTTGCCTACGCTGTCGAGCATGCGACGACGAGCGGCTGCATCCACGCCGGGAGGGTTGGAGAGATAGAGAACGGGATCGGCTCCGGAACGAAACCGGACACCCTGGTGTTGGCCGGGGAGAAAGCCACTTCCCCAATAACGCGTGGAAAGAGGCTGGTCAGTTTTGTTGCCGCTCCCTTGCGAGACCATAACAATGAAAGCGGGCATCTGCTGGTTCTCACTTCCGATACCATAACTGAGCCACGCTCCCAGGCTGGGCCGGCCAGCCTGTTGATGACCCGTTTGGATGAAGGTCACTGCCGGGTCGTGATTGATGGCTTCCGTGTTCATCGATTTGATGATGCAGATATCATCCACGATTTTAGCCGTGTTCGGTAGAAGGTCACTGATCCAGGTGCCGCTCTTGCCGTATTGCTTGAAGCCGACCATGGGGGCCACACAAGGAAATGAACTTTGACCGGAGGTCATCCCGGTGAGGCGCTGGCCCATGCGAATGGAAGCGGGCAACTGCTGGCCATGGAATCCTTGCAGCTTGGGCTTGTGGTCGAAGAGATCGATGTGGGATGGCCCGCCCGACATGAACAGGTAAATGATGCGCTTGGCTTTTGGCGCGAAATGAAAGGTGGGCAAGGTGCCGTGGGAAGCAGTGCCAGCAGCAGCTTCGGCCGCGAAGAGCTTCGGATTCAGGACAGAGGCCAGGGCGAGTGAGCCGATGCCGGTGCTGAGGCGTCCGAAGAAATGACGCCGTGTTAGAAAAGATTGATATTCACGGTTCATGTCCATACGTCAGCCTTTGGTGATCGTTTCGTCCAGATTCAGGATCGTGCTCGCTACCATTGTCCAGGCGGCGAGTTCCGCCTGATTGAGCGAGGAATTAACGGTGGAGTCGCCCACCTGCAACAGCCGGGCAGCCTCGTCGGGGTTTTGTTGGTAGCTGGAAAATTGGGCACGGTACAGTTTTAGCAGTTCGTCGATCTCGGCGGATTTCGGGGCGCGCGACATGGCGAGGCGGTAAGCCAGTTTGATGCGCTGCTTATCATCCTTGGCTTCGCCCATGATGCGTTCCGCCAGCTTGCGGGAAGCCTCAACGAAAGTTGGGTCATTCATGAGCAGCAGGGCTTGCAAAGGAGTATTGGTGCGTTGACGTCGCACAACGCAGGTTTGACGATCGGGCGCATCTAGCGTGCCGAGCATCGACGGCGGGGAAGTGCGTTTCCAAAAGGTGTACATACTGCGACGGTAGAGATCAGGACCCTTGCTCTGACGATATTTTTGGGCCGTGAAACTGTCGTTATCTTCACGGGCCATCAGTTCTTCCCAAAGGCCGGCCGGCTGATAAGGAAAGACACTGGCACCCCCAATTTTTTCATTAAGTAGGCCGCTGATGGCCAAGGCCTGGTCGCGTATAAACTCGGCAGGCAAACGCAGCCGCGGGCCTCTGGTTAACCAGCGGTTTTCCGGGTCATGCTCCAAAGCTTCCTTCGTGATAGTGGAGGATTGCCGATAGCTCGCGCTCATCAGGATGAGTTTTTGCATCCCTTTCACGTCCCAACCCGTGCGCATGAATTCCGTGGCCAGCCAGTCGAGCAATTCGGGATGGCTCGGCCAGTCTGCTTGCGAGCCAAAATTCTCCGCCGTCTTGACGATGCCGTTCCCGAAATACATCTGCCAATAGCGGTTTACGGTAACCCGGGCCGTGAGCGGTTGGTCGGAGGAAACGAGCCACTGGGCAAGGCCCAGGCGGTTGCCTGGGGTATTGCTTTTGGAAGGAGCGAAAGCCGCGGGAATGGCAGCGGTAACCTTGGCGCCTTTCTTGTCATACTCGCCACGCATGAGCATGAAAGTCTCGCGAGGCTTTTCCAACTCGCCCATAACCATCGTGGTAGGAATTGCCTTGTCAAAGTCATCACGAGATTTTTTGGCCTGGGCCACTTCGTCTTTGGCTTGTTTCCAGCCTGGAGCGTAGTGTTCGCGGTAATGCCCGGCTAATTGCTTCTTCTGCTCGTCCGAGCGCTGGTCTGAGGAAATCCGGATAAGGTCCAGGATGGGCTTCTCCGCCAATGCAGCAATTTCGTCGGCCTTGAGAGCACGATTGTAGATGCGAACATCATCGAGGGCCCCTTTGAAAGGATGAGTGGCGGAGCGTTTGCCCAGGTTCAGTGTGGTTTTATTCTGGATCGAACCGGCAAGGTTATCGTTCGTAACTTCGAACGGGACGGACTGGCCATTCACGTACAATTTGGCTCCAGAGGCTTTCCCGGAACCATCATAGGTGGCAAAGACATGGGTCCATGTGTCTTGAGGGATGGGAGTTTTCGCTGCAATGCGCAAGGCACTTTGTGCCCAGGAATGAATGATGTGAAGGTGCAATTTGCCGTCGCCCAATAGTAAATCAAATCCACGGAGTGCTTCGCCGTCATCCATTTTAGCAAGCAGCGCGCCCGTGCCATTGCCCGACTGCCGGACCCAACAACCGTAGGAGAAAGCGTTGGTGGTGTCGAAATTTGCTAATTCTCCAGCGCTGACAAATTGTTTGTCTTTTCCCCCGAGCTCCAGGGCTTTACCAACTTTACCGGTGACCCACTTTGGCTTTTGCCCTTCTGGCAGGGTAGCGAGACGGTTTAAACCGGAAGCATCCTGAATTTCCAACGATTCATCCAAAGGGAAACGAAGCACCAGCCCCGCTGGATCCGGGACTTCGGCGGTCTTTCCGATGAGATCTTTTTCCCACAAAACCTGCGCTGATGCCAAATCGCTCTCCACGATTTTCAATTTCGCCTCCGCCTTGGCGACCGTGCTTTTGAGTTTCTCCAGCTGAGCGGTTTGGGCGGATGTGGCCACTTTAATAACGGGATCAGCGTTTCCGTTGCGGCCATCCAAACCTTTCTCGGGCACGTTATTGAAGAAGGCGTAAAAGCTGTAATAATCTTTCATTGTGATGGGGTCGTACTTGTGGTCATGGCATTGCGCGCAAGCCATGGTGAGCCCCAGCCAGACCGTGGCGGTGGTGTTTACCCGATCCAGCAGGTAAGCCGTGTGATATTCCTCCGGGATCGCGCCGCCTTCGTAATTGATCATGTGGTTTCGATTGAAACCGCTCGCGATCTTTTGTTCCACGGTCGCATTCGGCAGGAGGTCTCCGGCCAATTGTTCGATCGTGAATTGGTCAAAGGGCTTGTTGGCGTTGTAGGCGTCGATCACCCAATCACGCCAATGAGTCATGTCCCTGCCAGAATCGATATGATAGCCGTGTGTGTCCGCATAGCGCGCCGCATCGAGCCATTCCACGGCCATGCGCTCGCCATAGTGTGGAGAGTCAAGCAGGCGATCTACCAGCTTCTCGTAAGCCCCTGAACTTTTGTCAGCAAGAAAGGAGTCCACTTCGGCTGGGGCAGGGGGCAGCCCGGTCAGGTCCAAGCTCGCGCGGCGGATTAATGTTGGCTTGTCCGCTTCTGGCGCGGGTTTCAGGCCTTCTTTCTCCAAGCGGGCCAGGATAAAATAATCGATGTCATTGCGAGGCCATGATTTGTTTTTGACGGCAGGTCGTTCGGGGCGAGCAGGGGGAATGAAAGCCCAATGAGATTTGTATTCCGCGCCCTGGTCAACCCAACGCCGGAGCAGATCGATTTCGACCGCACTCAGTTTTTTGCCAGTCTTCGTCGGAGGCATCCGTTCGTCATCATCGGTGCTGGTGACACGTTTGACTAACTCGCTTTCGGCCGCCTTGCCAGGAACGATCGGGATCGCGCCGGACTTGCCAGGTTTAAAAGCGAGTTCTTTTTGGTCCAGGCGCAGATTTGCTTTGCGCTTGTTGTCATCGGGACCGTGGCAAGTAAAACAGGTGTCGGAGAAGATAGGACGAATGTCGCGGTTGAAATCGACTTTTGCGGGGGAGGGCATGGCGGGCCTGGCCTCCTTGCTTGCAGCGGCTGCAGTCAGCAGAGTGGAGCTCGCGAGCATTCCCGCTTGCAGAATAATCACCAGCCATCGCGTTGCATCAGACATAATCATTACCTTCCGCAAAACCTGCTCCCGTCCAATAGACGGAAAGGCGTGCTTCCTTTCAGTTTCGCATTGCCGAGGGCCCGTCACAAGATGGAACTTTTCGAGAACGCCTGGCTCTTCGTGCGGAATGGATTCTCCGGCTTACGGAACCGGCTAAAGCCCAGCTCCTGCAACAGGCTCAAACTCAACCCATCGGGTCTGAACGCCCGTGCCGGTTTTCAATTGCCATGGCTCGGGATTGGCTGGTGGGAACAAATGGCTGGTTTGGTTTCGCCCTGTGCCGTCCTGCCAGGCAAACGTCACTTTGGTGTTGTCAACACTGGGGGTTTTATAAACCAAATGCGCCTCGGCGCGGAGATACTTTTTGCCGCCATTATTTTTAAACCGGATCTGGACAGGTGACTGAGATGTGGAACCAAACTCGGCAATTCCATAACAGAAGCTTTGGGACCAAAAATCCCGAGGCTCCTCACCGCGCCTTGGAATGGACCAGTCTTTTAAGAGAGAGCGCCAGGTTTTGCCACCATCGAAGGAATAATCAATGTGCGATTTCAGATCCGGTGAAGGTGGATTTCCGGATGCAAGTTGTCCTGCGGCATAGACGCCAGCCACCGACCTTTCGCGCGGTGCTTTTAGTTCCAACGTGACGGCCGGGGAGTCCAGGCTCCCGGCTACAATGTGCGCTTTGGCTTGTTCTCGGTTCGGTCCAGCCGAAAGAATGGCTCGGCCGGATGCGGCAAAATCGACCGTTGTTTCGCGATCGTTGAGGCGGGGCATGACTGCGGGGTTCGCCTGGCAGATGGTCGTTATGGCCAGTCCCGAGGAAGCCAGGCTTTTGGCGCTTGTGCCGAGGCGGAGCAAATACTGGCGGTGGCCTTTCGCCAGATCGGTTAAGTCCATGCGATTTGAAAAGCCGCCGCAATCACTCCAAGTGTGGCCCTGGTCAACGGAAAGAGAAACAGCGCAATTGGCTTTCCCTTCGAGGATCAGTCCATTGCGGCAGCCCTGCTCGTAAATGCCCCATGGCTTGTCGTTCGGTGGAGTGGCTGCAATGATGTAAGGCGAATAGAACTCAAAAGTGACCTGCTGATCCTTTTCGCTGACTACACCTTCTCGGTAATCTTCAGTAGCAAAGTCGGGCCGATAAACGTAAACGGCATTTCCATAACGAGCTTGGCCGGGCTTGTATCCAGTGCCATCGCGTGAACCGTGCATTTTCTCTGGTTGGTTTACCCAGGCTTGGGAACGCTCCGGGCCGGGGATGCCGCGGGTGTTATAATTACGCCCCCAGAACACAAAGGTTTTTCCGTCCTCAAGGCCGGGTTGGAGGTAGCGTCGGAATTTTTCCCCTTTGCGGAGGTGAACCATCGGGGGCGGTCCAGCATAGCCTGCAAGATACTCTGCGGTGTTGTATTCCTTGTAAACTCCGCCGTCCCCGGCATCCAACCCGCAAACGAGCCAGCCGTTCTGCTTCTCTGGTTTGAATTTACGATTGGTCAGTCGGTTGACGTCATTTTTGATTTCGGGGATGGAGAGCAGGTTCTTTCCTTCCGCATCAAAGACGACGGTGGATATATCATGATCCAGCAGCACCCATTTGCCATTCCCATAGGCATTTCCGGTCAGGAACACCTCGAAGGAATTGTGGCCGGCGACTCCCAGGTCCCGGCCACGGGCATGGCCGAGCAGGTATTCCATCTCGGCGGACCACTGTGAGTGAGTGGTGCCGCAGAGGCCAAATCCATCCGCAAAGAGGCCGGTCCAGTATTCGCGTGTGCGCAAGTCGCCTTTCGTGAAGCCAGTGCCCCACAGGTCCTCGGCGCCTTCTTCTCCGTGCGCATAATGGGTGTTGCGCCAGAACCAGGAGGCCAAAGCTTTGTCCTGCTCAGTGACTGGGGTGGCGCCGGTGGCTCGCTTGTATTGCTCGGACTGGGTCGCGAAGAGGCGATCGAAGGAGGAGCAGGCCAGTTCACCGGGATACCATGGGTGGTCCGTTCGGATTTGCGGATCGCCAATGTCGGCCAGGAGGCTGGTAGTGGCGAGGGCGAGAACCACGACCGTTTGAAATGGAATCCAACGCATGAGATTCAGACGAAGTGCGTGGCAAATCCAATCGAGGTATTTGCTATTTGGTGATGTTGCTTCCGAACCGGGTGGTCATTTGATAGGTGAAGGTCTCCTTCTCCCTTGCTTTAAGCGGCAGGAGGAACTTCACCTTGTTCGCATCCACCCGCTCGTATTTGCTGGAGGTCTGGATGGTCCAATCTCCTGAGAAGCTGCGGCGAATGTCCACCAAAGCCTCGATGTCTTTGCTGTTCTGTACCTCGATTTGCCAGCTTTCGGTGATGCTCCAGCCTTTCACGTTTCCATTCTGGTCAAAAGCCAGATCCTTCTTTTGCCAGTTCAAGAGCTTGGGTTTGACGGTGACTTCCTGCTCTCGGCCCAGGTCCAGTTCCACGGCTTCATTGACCGGGATGTGTTTGACAGAGCTTTTGCCCACAAAAGAGTAAAGATTATCTTTGGGTGCGAGTTTAAGAGCGTAAACACTTCCATCCGGCAAAGGCTCATTGCCCAGCTTGGAAGGGGTGGAATTGGTGAAGCGGTAAAAGCGCCGGACTTCCTCGCCAAAGGACTCCTTTTCAAACTTGTAGTAGCTGGCAATGGGTACTTGAGGAGCGTTGAAGGAAGGGAGACGCTTGCTCCAGCCGTTCGGGATGGTGTCGCGACCTTCCACCGTGTAAAGGAAGTATTCGGAAAGGCCTTCCTTGACGATTTCTCTGGGCTTCATCGGTGCATCCATCGCCATGCCGCCGCCAGCCATCCCATAGAAGCTAAGATTCATTTCGGCTCTTTTCAGAGTCTCGGTCGTGGGCGCGTTCCTAAGTTCCTCCCGCTCGCCCATGCGCCTGCGGGCGAGTTGTACGACTTCTTCAACCAACCGAATCGTGCCGACCACCAGGCGTACCTGGGCGTTCTCGTAATCTTCGCCGCTGTTGTTGGTCACCCGCACGTGCCCGGCCAAGGTCATGGTCTTCTCGGTTTGGGCAGCTTCGGCCAGGTACTCGGCACTCCAGCGAATTCCGCTGGTGAAGTAGCGGATTTCAACTGTCACGTCCCCGGCAACTTCGCTGTTGATCCGCCATTCCAGGGTGTTGCTCACACGCGGAGGAAAGGAAACGTCCAGCACTTCCACTTCGTCCGCATGGGTATTAGCCTTGAACTCAACCGAAGTGGGATCAATCAAGGTATTGGCCCAGGAGAACTCGAGCCGATTCAAGCCTTTGCGGAAGGTGAGGTGACGCGTTTCCTTGACGAGTGTCAGGTCGACCGAGTTGTAGATCGTGAGCTGAACGGTATCGCGATCGGGCAGAGTCACGACGTTGATGCGAGCAAAGGCAGGAACGAGCCCGGTCATCATGACCAGGATTAAACAGCCGTACAGCTTGCGAATGTTCAGCACGGAGAGTTAGACGGAGGACCGGGAGGAATGCTCCCGATGGTGATCGATATGCACGTATCAGATCGCGCGACTACATTCCATAGTCCGCTATGGCCGAGCCGGCCCAGTCTTCCCGGACCGGCTCAAGAGGATTATTTCGAAGGTCAATTGACAATAACTACTCGATAGAACCGTTGGTGGTTGGCACCGACATTGTCCTGAGCTGTGACACTTGAGGTCAAAGCAGTCTGGTTTGCGCCCAGTGGCGACCAGGTGGGATCCGTCAGATCGTTTTTGAATTCGATTCGGTAGGTTGCTCCCTGGGTGATGGTAAACGTGATCGAAATGTTGCCGCCAGAGGTTGCCGTAATGCTCTGGATGTGAGCGGCGGGCTGAGCCTGCAGCCGGTTCGAGGCGCGGGGTGTGAAGTTGGTCATGAACACCAGGGAGTTCGTGTTACCATCGGGAAAATAACCCTGGCTCACATTTTGAAATTGGGGGCCGAAAGTCACGGTGGACTGGGCTATTCCATCTGGCGAAAACAGGCCAATCGCTTCGCCGGTGGCGCTGAGTTGGAAGCCTGCGTGCAGATCGCCATTGATGCCGTTCTGCGCCGGCGTGTTGTCCGCCCAAACCAGGAGGAAGCCATGGGCTGCGATGATGGTGTTTTCAGGTATGTGCCATTTGAGGGGCTCAGCCAGTGTATCCGTCAGATAATAACCGGAGAGGTTGACGATGTTGGTGTTTGGGTTGTAGAGCTCAAACCAATCCTGGAACTGCCCGTCAGCGGGGTCGGCAAATCCACCAGGGGCGTTGTCGGCCATCCACTCATTGATAACTACCGGAAGAGGTGGCGAAGCCAGGTTGTTCGAGGCACCTGGCGTGGGGTAGTACAAGAACTGGCGGGCTTGCGGCTGTCCGTCCGGGCCGGAGCCGTAACCGTGGTTGGCGTCCAAACCGAAGTAATTCACATAATCCAGCACCTCGGCGCGTCCGGAATTGGTGCGGACAAGGGCGATGGACCCGGCGGTGTTAGCCAATCGGAAGCTGGTGTGCCAATCCGTGGCAGTCGTTTGGCCGGATTCTCCGTCAGCCCAGACCAAAACGAACTGACCTGGGTTGATCGAAGCGCCCGCCGGGAAAGGCCACTGGGTAAGGTTGCTGTAGTTATCCGTGAGGAACATTCCAGCAAGATTGACGGGAGTTGGGCCGTTGTTGAAAAGTTCGATCCATGGCTCGTGCTGGCCGAAGTTGTCCACAATGCCATTTGTGTTGAGCGGTAGCACTTCGTTGATCCAAACGAGTGGGAAGGGCGCAATGATGCCACGGACCGAGTTTGAAGCGCCTGGAGTGTAACCACTCGCCATCCAATTGGCTGCGCGATAATTGTCCTGGGAGGCATCGATTAGCTGCAGGGAAGGACCACTACCATCGGCGTTCGTAGGCCAAGGGGCTTTGTCGCTATAGCGCACTTCGTCGATGATTTCGTCCAAAATGTTGGTTGTGCCTGGCCGAACGAGCTTCAACGACTCGCCGCTATTCTGCAGATTGCCTTCGTATTGGCCGGCGAGCGGGATGCTATTGCCATAGGTCTGCGCAAAAACGTTTACATCGCTTGCCACCACGAGAAAAGCTCCTGGAAGAATGATGGAGCCTTCCGGAAAAATGAAACCGGCGCCATCGAGCCGCCAATTGGAAAGGTCGAAGGTAACATTCGAATGCGTGTTGTAAATTTCAACAAAACCACCCTTCGAAACAACCGAGTGATACATAATTTCATTGATAACCACAAAGTCGCGCGGCTGTGGAACAGGCGTGGAATTCGTCACCGTAATCGTACCCACCGCGTTCGTATGGCCGGAATTGTCAATCCCATGCAAGGTGAGCAGGTTATTTCCGGCCCCAACGGGAACGCGCAATGTCCAGGTGGTAACGCTCGTCCAAGTAACCGGGTAAGCGATACCGTTGATCTCGATGGTTCTGACCTGGATGGGAGCGGTGCCGGAAAGCACCACGAGATTATTGTTGGTGCCAAAGTTGT
>JAQGOV010000532.1 GCA_028293425.1 Verrucomicrobiales bacterium | reverse complement strand
CGATGCGCTGTTCAAAATTAGTGGCGCGGGTATGAAGGAGGATACCTGTGGAAATCGCGCCCGGTCCAGCAAGCATGGGAACGGCCAAAGGCGTGATGGCAATATCCTCCTTGGTAATGCCAGCGATGGTCTCTTCCTTCGTTTCCTGCACGGGAGACCGCTGCGCGCGCAACATATCGAGAGCAATCAGGAGGAGCACGATGCTGCCAGCCATGCTGAAGGCTGGCATCGTGATGCCAAGAAACTTGAAAATGTATTCACCCCCAAGCGCAAAGGTGAGAAGGACCCCGGCCATGACCCAGCAGGCGAGCTTGGCCATGTGGATTCGTTCGGGTACCGTATTGTTGGAGCTCATCGCCAGGAACGTGGGGGCGACTGCGATCGGATCCACAATTACAAAGAGCGAGCTGAGGGCCAGGAGGGCGTACTCCAGCAATTCCCGATCGAGGTGCATAGCTTAAACGGAGCAAGGTGCCAGAATCGCATCAGTCATGCCGTGGATGATCTTTTTATCGGCAGGACAGATCGTGGCGAGAACACCAGCCAACTCTGCGCGGGCTGAGTCCCCTTCCCCATGCACAAAGTAATACGGGCACAGGCGGGCGCGTCCAGGCATGGGGATAACCTGGCCTTTGTTGAAATCGAAATACTGCGCGTCCACAAGTCGAGGCTTGTGGTAACGCTGGAGCACGTAAGGTGACTTCAGGAAACCTTCAATCGCCAGGTCCACCGCTTCGCTCCATTCACTGACGGACAAATCGCTCCCGAGGTAAACGCCACGAGCACCCCAGGCTCGGTCAGAGAAGCCGGAAACCTTCAAGATGAGGTCGCGTTCGCGCTGGGATAAGTGCTTGAGCTGTTCCCAATTGGTGAGGTTCAGTTCCGGGAAAGCACCATGAGGTGGTAAAGGCGCCGGATCCACTACCCAGGTATAAGGCACAAACTGGAGCATCCGCGCGAGGAAGGATTCACCGAGATGCTGACGCCAGAAAGCCCGCAGGTTGCGGTTCCAAAGGAGCCCGAACAGCAACTTCTCCTCGAAGATGGGCTTAGGGGGTGGCGTCAGCCGAATCTTCTTTTCCGCACCGAGACGGAAAAGCGTTTGGGCTCCAGACAAATTCGCCAGGTCGAATAGCTCGAAGAAACGGTAGACCGCCTCACCCTCACCTGGAGTAGCAAATCCCGGCGGCTGCACGACAAATCGCTCATTGTCCAACTGGTCTGCGACCCATTGCATCTCTGGACGGTAAGTAGCCGATTCATCCGAGACCACAATGTGGACCTTGGGCGCATCGGCGAAGATACCAGCGAAGCCGCGGAGCATGCCGTCCCTTCCCCCGATCACTGGCGCAGTCGCAGGATTATTTTTGGCCAGCGCGGTGTAGGTCTGGTTCAGCCACGCCGTCAGGCCGATGCCACCGGGCACACTGTCAAGCTCGCTGACCTTGAAGCCGTCGTCCGTCAGGAGCACATCGGGACGGATCACGCGCGGGGTGTCGCTCTTGAAACCATGCGAACGCTGGAGCTCAATCAACTCCGCCGGCTTGCCCTGGTCAAGCAACTCGGCCACCCAGGCGGGTTGCTTGCCCTCAATGCTGTGGCGATAGAGCAGGTTCACCGACCGATAAAACTGCAGCAGGACACGCCCGAGAGATTCGAAATCTTTGGCCAATTTTGGCCCAAGCGAAAAGGGAACGGGAGAAATGCGCCAGTCTTGCCCGGCAAAGAGGCCAGCCTTGGGCAATGATTCCTGGACAAATCGCGCGGAAAGCTCGGGTGTGATAGTAGCCGCGGCGTCAGACATAAATTCGATGCACCATTTCGTTTGGAACATACGCGGAAGGCTCATGGCGCACGATGATTTTCTCATCGACGGTGCGGCCGACGGTGTGGCCATCCGCCAGCACGGGCCCCTCGTAGATCAAATAACCGGCCAGCTCGCGAGCCCGCTCATACATTTCTTCATACGGCTTCCGGGAATGAACCATTTCAATCTCCATCACGCCGAAATTGACGAGCCCCTGCGTGCGCAGTGATGTCGTGCCATCCGGAAATGCTTCCATGGCGAAGTGCACCCATAAATCCGCCGCGCAAGCGTTCTCCTCGGAATCCAGGTTTGCTCGCCAGAACTCCGGTGAATGCACCAACCCCGCCGAGCCAACGTAGATCCCTAGAACACCCGGCTGGCCCAGCAAGCCGCAGGTGATCCGCACCGCAATGGCGGACGCGTAACCCGGATCCGATTTCGCATGAACGTAGATTACCCAATGCCGAGTATGCGGCTGGAGAACCGCCGCGGCTTCCGGCCAGTGCCACGATCGGGCGCAGGCACTTTCCAGTTCCATCCAGGGAATCGGGGCCGGCATCAGGCTGAGGGCCATCGTCCCAATTTGCTGCCCAGGCCGTTGGGTCGAATCCAGGATCGTGCAACTCAGCGTTCCGTCCTTGCCTGAGCCATCTCCCAGCGAAGTCGGGGAGCCCAGTTCGTCCAGGCCTTTGCGCACCAGTCCTTCGGTTATCGGGACGGACGCCGACAGCGCCACCATGACCAAAAACGGTTTGGTTTCCGGCTGAGACGCTCCCTTGCGCCCTAAAATGTTGCTGATAAACCCCATGTCAGGCCCGGACCTGCCCCGTGCCAAAGCCAATCCATTTGTACGTAGTCAATTCATCCAGGCCCATCGGGCCACGAGCACCAATCTTGTCCGTGCTTATGCCGATTTCTGCGCCCATCCCAAATTCACCACCATCCGTAAATCGAGTGGAAGCATTCCAATAAACAGTCGCGGAATCCACTTCATGGAGAAATTGCTGCGCGCTGCTCTCGTTCCGGGTCACAATGCTGTCCGAGTGAGCGGACCCGTAATGATTAATGTGCTGGATGGCTTCGTTCACGCCATCCACCACCCGCACGTTCATGATGTAATCGTTGTATTCAGTGGACCAGTCTTGCTCGGCGGCCGGCTTCACGTTGTCCGCAGCTCCCTGGACTAACTTGTGGCTGGCTGCGTCAACTCGGAGTTCAACCTTCTTCTCGTTCAAGCGCCGAGCAATCTCTGGTAAAAATTGCGCCGCGACAGGCCGGTCGACCAGCAACGTTTCCATCGCATTGCAAACGGCCGGGCGCTGAACCTTGGCGTTCATCACGATCTCACCGGCCATTTTCAGGTCGGCATCCCGATCGACATACACATGGCAGACGCCCTTGTAATGTTTAATCACCGGCACCTTGGAACATTCGGTGACTGCACGGATCAGCCCTTCGCCTCCCCGAGGCATGCAAAGATCCACATATTGGGTAAGCGACAGTAATTCGCGGATGGCCTCGCGATCCGTGGTGGGCACGACCTGGATTGCGTTGATCGGAAATTGTGGCAAAGCTTTCCGAGCAGCCTGCACCATGGTTTGAGCAATAACCTGATTGGAATGAATAGCTTCCTTGCCTCCCCGCAGAATTGTGGCGTTGCCGGACTTGAAGCAAAGGCTGGCCGCGTCGGCGGTAACATTGGGCCTGGATTCGTAAATGATCACAACCACGCCAATGGGCGTGGTCAGCTTGCGCAGCTTCAGCCCATTGGGGCGCGTCCGTTCATCGAGCGTCTTGCCAATCGGGTCGGCCAAAGCGGCGACTTCGCGCAGACCCTTCGCCATGCCAGCGATCCGTTTGTCGTCCAGTTTCAATCGGTCAAGCATGGCAGCGCTCAGACCAGCCTGCGTGCTTGCGGCCATGTCTTTGGCATTGGCTTCCTTGATGGCCGGGGCGTTGCCTTCCAGCGCATCCGCCATAGCCAAAAGGCAGGCGTTTTTCTGCGCTGTGGTAAGCTTCGCCAACTCGCGCGAAGCTTCCCGGGCCTGTTTGGCCAATTCCGTCATCTGTTCCGTCAACGTCATAGCACTAAAATTAAGCGGAAAATGGCAGGTTGAAAGCGAGAAAATCGGGTATTTCACGTTGCAGGGTAATTCCTGACCTCAAGTCTGGGTCTGGAGATTCCCCATAACGTATACACCGGTGGCAACTTGCGCATGTTTGTGCAGCAGCCTAGGGTTTGAAGGATATTTATGAATTGTCCAGCATGTGATCATGAGCTCACGCCAGTGACGGCGGGAGGGGTGACGGTCGATGTTTGCAAAGGTGGCTGTGGAGGTATTTGGTTTGATAATTTCGAACTGCCCAAAATCAGCGACCCGCTGAATTTTGATGCCGCTTCGCTCCTGCAGGTGGATTACGACGGCCATACTTTGGTGGATTTCGAAAGGCGGAGGAATTGCCCCAAGTGCCCGGACATCGTAATGATGCGTCACTTTTTCAGCCAGCGCCGGCAGGTTCAGGTCGATGAATGCCCCAACTGTGGTGGCATGTGGCTGGACGCCGGGGAACTGGCCATGATTCGTAAGGAAAGCACCGAGGACGCCCTTTACCACTCAGCAGGACGTGATTATTTGGGCAAGTTTGCCGTGTTTTCGAAGTCACGGGGACAAACTGCCGCTGCCTCGCCTCGCATCTTATAAGGCTCGGGTGGACAGCGCTTGTTTGAGCTCGCCTGCATTGGCGCGGTCATCAATGTAGTCAGCCTCCCAAAAAAGGATTTGATTTGCTGACATTTTGGCCGCTGACGCAAAGGTTCGATTGGCCTCCCCAACGTTTGCGGGGACCCACGCGTAAGTCCATACGTCCACTTTATTCTCTGTCTCTCTCCTTAAGGCCTTGTAAGCCAACTCGGCGTTTCCTCCATCGCGATAATACCCGGCCGGAACCACCGAATCGATGAGGCCTTCCTTTGCCCAGGTGTTCACATCAATCAGGAGTCCTCGCAAATTTCCATCGATCTTGTTCACTTCACCACGGTAATGCCATGGATGTCCCACGAGCACGGAAATGGGCAGAGCTTTTTTCTGGCGACGAACCCGCTTTCGAACCGCGCGCATAAACTCGGTCTGCGGCTGGGCGCGCCAGCGGACCCACTCCTCGTCACCATTGGGAATGGTGTTAGGATCTTTCCGAAGCTTCTTCTGGAATGAATCCACCAGCGGTTTCTCGTACCCGTAATCCGCGACACCCTGGGCATCATTCTGCGGATTGTCCCGAACATCCCCAGTGCGAATCCAATCCATGAACAATCCGTCGAGATCATAATTGCGCAGGAGTTCATCGATGATGTTCAATTTGTATTCGCGGACCTTTGGAAATGCAAAACTGAGCTGCGAATGATAAACTTTTCCGCCGACGCCGCGCCACCGAAACTCGGGATGTTTTTTGGTGAACTCGCTTTGCAAGCCCCAGCCGTGATCATCTTCGTTGATCGAAACCCAGGCATGAATCTGAAGGCCAATCTTGTGCCCGTACTGAATCGCTTCGGCAAAAGGATCGAATGCCCCATAATCGAGCGCATCGAATTTCGCGAGCAGCTCTTTGCGGCGAGCATCAGTCACCCCTGCGGTAAACCGGCGGGCGAGCGTTTTGTCAGCCTCTTTTTGCGGATTCCAGAAACTATCCTCGTCCCATTTTCCCATCGGCCGGAGCAGTTTGCTTTTGTAAAGCGAGCGCCCTCCATCCAGCACCCGCCAATATATCCGGCTCCAGCCACATGCCTTGCACGCATCCAGCATGTGGTAAACACCTTCAGGCCCCCACGCGATATTCGACTTGAGCATCCAATCGGAATGAGTGAGGGGTGCACTCAGAATAAATTTGCTGGCTGCCAAAGGTTCCTGGGCCGTGGCAAGACTTGGCAAGCAAACGGAACTACTGGCCAGGAGCCGAATAAAATCGCGGCGTTGCATGCCATCAGTTTAGAAAATCCCGCTCTCACTCCCAAGTTATTTTCTGATTACTGATGACTGCTCACTTCCCCCTGAAGTCAGGAAAGCTTCCTCGACGAAACGGGATCAACCCCATGGCGCAAATGCGGACAGCTCCTCTTCAATCATTGCCATGGCCGGACGAAAGCAATTGCGGAGAATTTTTGTTCTCTGGCTGTGCGCCGCAGCCTCGCTCGGTGCAGCGGAGCCTGCTTTTGTGCAGGATTCCGACGCCCTCCGCGTGCCGTATCCTGGATTTAGCCGGCTTCGAATCCTCACCCCAAATCTGTTGGAGCTGGAGTTGATCAACACCAAGCCTGCCGATCCGGACCCGGTGGAGAGTTGGAATTTCATTGATCCCGATGGCAACTTTCTAAGGCCGGACCTCAATCAGTTGCAAGTCCTGGCAGATGGCACGCCCCTTCCGGTACAGGAAATAGGTTTCAAACGGCGGCCGCTCTACGCGCCGCTGGCTTACAGGGATTTGCGGGTTGATAATTCTCTCTATCTCAAGCTGGCAAGCAGCATCCAGATCAATCAATCCGTGGTGGTTCAGAACCCGGATCAAACGTTGTGGGCTCCGAGTACGGTTTTTCAGGCAGCGATGGATCCGCTGCGGTTCAGCCCGGCGATTCACGTCAACCAGGAGGGTTACGTGCCGGGCTTCTCCAAAAAAGCCATGGTAGGACTTTATCTTGGCTCGCTGGGTGAGATGGAGATTTCCGCGGTGACTTATACGCTGCGGGATGAGACCACCGGCTTGGAAGTGTATCAAGGCACTTTGGTGCGGCGCCCTGATGTTGGTTACACCTATGAGCCAACCCCCTATCAATCCGTTTTCGAAGCAGATTTTTCGGCCTTCAACACGCAAGGAAACTACAGACTCATTGTTCCAGGCTTAGGCGCTTCAATGCCATTTCGAATTCACCGAGGCATAGCGATGTCCTTTGCACGAGCCTACGCCTTGGGCCTCTATCACCAGAGGTGCGGCACGAGCACCAGTTTGCCGTGGACACGCTTCACGCACGGTGTCTGCCACGCCGCACCGGTGAGTGTTCCCCTCCCCTCCTCCGCTTTTGGGTTCACGTGGGACATCATCTCTTATTACAGCTCGGACTATTCCGATAATCCCCGGCACACGGCTCCGCCCATTCAAAGCCCTTCCACGTGCCTTTATCCGTTCCAAAGAACGGGGCAAATCGATGTCTCAGGTGGCCATCACGACGCCGGTGATTACAGTCGCTACACCATCAACAGCGCGGGACTCGTGCATTATCTCATCTTTGAAGCGGACTCCCTGCCCGGGGTCGCGGCATTCGACAACATGGGCATTCCCGAAAGCGGCGACGGCATCAGTGACGTCCTGCAGGAAGCTAAATGGGAAGCAGATTTCCTAACCAGGATGCAGGATACCGACGGCGGTTTTTATTTCCTGGTCTACCCGAGGGAACGCGAATACGAAGATGACGTATTGCCCGACCACGGCGACCCGCAGGTGGTTTGGCCGAAAACGACCGCAGTCACGGCTGCTGCAGTTGGTGCACTCGCACAAGCGGGGTCCTCCCCAGCGTTCAAGCTCGCGTATCCGGCGGTGGCAGCCACTTACCTGCAGAAAGCCCAGCTCGGCTGGACGTTCCTGACCAATGCCATCGCGTTGCACGGTAAAGACGGTGCTTACCAGAAGATCACGCATTATGGTAACAACTTCATGCATGATGATGAGCTGGCGTTCGCGGCAGCATCGCTTTACGCGGCAACCGGAAACCCGGTGTATCATCAAAAGCTCATGGAGTGGTTTGATCCCTCCAGCCCGGACACATGGCGGTACGGATGGTGGCACCTGCCAGAATTCTATGGCGCCGCAGTGCGTTGTTACGCCTTCGCCGCACGGAGCGGACGGCTGACCCCAGGACAGCTCGATCCGGATTACCTGGCCAAATGCGAAGCGGAGATTTTGCAGGCCGGAGACGACAATTTGCTTTGGGCGCAGCAGAATGCCTATGGCACGAGTTTCCCCGAGGAAACGAAACGATTTTTCACGGCGGGCTTTTACTTTTCCAGCGACCAGGCCTTCGACATGGCGGTAGCCTATCAAGTGGATCCAAAACCTGAGTATCTGGAGGCAATGCTCAGCAACATGAATTACGAAGGGGGCTGCAATCCGGTGAACGTGAGCTTTATTCCAGGCCTGGGCTGGAAACGCCAACACGAGGTGGTGAGCCAATATGCCCAAAATGACCGAAGAGTTTTACCGCCATCCGGTGTCCCCATCGGCCAGATCCGAGAAGGCTCGCACGCTCTCCCGATGTATGGCGAAGAACTCAGCGCGCTGGTTTTCCCTTTCGAGAATGTCATTCCCGGGCCTTACCCGTTTTATGATCGCTGGAGCGATAGCCACAATGTTTACACTGAATTCGTGGTACTCAACCAGGCACGGGGATTAGGAACGGTGGCTTTCCTGGCCGCGCTCAGCGGCTACGCCACGCAAGCGTGGACCGCCACCCCGATCCAACTCTCAATCCCGAATGAAACGCACACGGATTTGCCAGTCCTCGCTCAAATTACTTCCGCGATCCCGGACTTATCCGAAGCGAAAGTCGTTTGGGAAGCGCGCAATGAATGGCCTTCCTATGGCGCGAATACCTTTACTTTCGTTCCCTCAACCTACGGCACGCAGTGGGTAGAAGTGGAAATACAATGGCCGGACGGACGGAGGCTGTTCGGCACACGCGAGTTTTTCGCGACGAATGATTTGCCCACCGTGCACCTGGAAACACCCCAACCTTTCATGAGCGAAGACGGCAGCAGCATCGCTACTTTGTTGATTCGCCGACAAGGGCCTTTGGACCACGACCTGACCGTCTATTTGTACTACGGTGGAGTGGCCACGGTATTTGATGACTTCCGCACAGTCGATGAAGCGGTGCCGGATGCCATCTACATGCCCCCAGGTGTCGACAGCGTCAGATTGGATTTCTACGCAATCGACGATAACGAACCCGAACGCACGGAAACCGCGGACTTCTACCTGCTGTCCGATGCCTCCTACAACATTGGCTACCCCGACATGGTCACTCTTTACATCAAAGACAATGATTTGGGCATTCTGTCCCTGCAAAGGAATGATGATGGCACAGTGAGTCTCGCGTGGACGACCGAGGACAACCGTTTCTATCGCGTCTTTTACAAAGACAACCTCAACCAAAACGCTTGGCTGCCACTTTCCTCCCCCATTCGGGCAACGAGCGACATTCTGAGTTGGACGGACCCAATCCCGGCGGCCGCTAGACAGAGATTCTATTCGGTTCAGCGGCTTCAGTAACAGTCTCCCGGCGTTCTCCGGTCTGTGATAGCGCGGGAAAGGCCCTATGGCGGACGCCTTGCGGGTCATTAAACTCAGGGGAACCTTTGATACATGCCGGGTGTGTGGTTATGAATGGAACAAAGTTTTTAAAGATGTCTTCAAGCGGACTTCTTGCCCTTTTTCTCATGGCTTCCGCGGGCGCCCAGAACCTGCAAACCCTGCACATAGGTGCCTTCGTCGGGGTCGCTTCCGCGCAGGAGCCCAAGCCTGCTGACCGGTCGCCCGATGCTTCGAAGGATGAACCGGTCGTCATGAAGGTCACAAGCGCCACGGTTCGCGATGCACAAGGCCTGATTTTCGGCAGGGTGGAAGATATTGTTGTGGATCCCTCCTCCGGCAAAATCCAATTCGCGCTCGTAGCCAATGCGGTGAACACCAACGTCATCGCAAAAATCACCCCCATTCCCTGGCGGCTGCTAACCGCCCGGAGCGAGCGGCGTGGTCCTTTTGGCTCGCCGGGAATCAACCAAATTTTCCAGGTGAACATGGAGCGCGAAAAGCTGTTGAAGGCTCCTGCTTTCGACCGCCGCAAATGGCCCGACATGACCCAGAAGGATTGGTCTCATGCTTATCTCAGCTATTATGGCCTCGAGGCAGGTCCCGAGGCACGAAAAGAATCACCGGATCAGACCGCCACAGGCACCAATCAGACGGACAAAAAATAAGCAAAAAGGACCGGAGCATCGCTGCCCCGGCCCTATACTTTGGTCTATTGGAAAATTCCAGTTCTACTTTTTATCGGGGACATTCACGAGCTTGAGAGCTCCAATGCCACCTGGATTCCAATTCGTGAATAGGATAAATACTTCGCGGTCCTTGCCTTTGCCCCGCACATACCAGCAAGCGTCATGCATGTGCTGGGCATCTCCATAGCCGAGCTCTTCCTTCGGCTTGATCGTGGAAACGATCTCTCGCTTCTTCAGGTTCACCACGTAGATCGGACCAGGAGTGTTTTTCGGACCATCCAGGCAAGGGGCCAGCGCGTAGTCTCCCCAGACATCAACATCGCACACGTGCGCACCTGACGGCAGCCCCATCGATTCCAGCCATTTGTTTTTCCGAGGGGAATACTCCTTGATCACGGCCTCTGGACGAGCCGAGACGAGCAGGTTCTTGGTTTCCGGATTGTAGGTGATGCCGTGCGGCGTTTCCGAAAATCCTTTATTGCCCCCGTAAAAGGTGCCCGTGTATTTGAAAGGATCGGCCTTGGCGGACATGAAAAAGTGTTTGCCATAGCCATCTGTTATCCAAATGTCATCCTTGTCGATGAAGGCAGCGTCCGTCGGGTTGAACTGATTCTTATTCGTGTAAGGCCCGCCCTGCGGCCACTCAAGTTTCTGCACTTGGGTGAAGCTGGTGTCGGAAAGATAAACCTCATGCTCAACATTGTCCGCCGCCACCACCAGGGGCAGCTTCCCTTTGCGCGGCAGGATGTCAGCCCCGTGGAGATTGCCGCTCGAAACCATGGCATCACCCTTGACCACCCACGACTTCGACATACGGTTGCTGAAAGCCACCCAGCCAACCCGTTCCAGACCCCAATACACAATGTCCCGGTCAGTATCCACGATGATCGTGCCATGGGCGCCTTTCAGAAAATTCTTCGTTTCCTCGGGCGTAGGCACGAGATCTTTTTCCGCCACGAATTTCCAAAAGCCCTGGCCGCTTGTTGTCAGCGCCTCTTTCGCTTCCGCCGGAGCCTTGATCGGCCCTTTGGTTTCGGTCACAAACTTGAGCGGCGTGGCGGGATTCGTGTCCCCATGCACGTGCTGGTATGCGACATCGTGACCGAATGCGGCTTGGCCCAGGCCAAGCGCCAAAATACTGAATCCAATCTTCAATTTATAATCCATGAGTTGCCTTTGTTGACTTGAATGGGGAAACACTTTGCCAAACGGTGACAAAATTCAATGCATTATTTAATGCTCGCCGCCCGCGCGGCAGACTTCAGGATCAAGCAGATCCAGAATATGGCACTATATGCAGCACGATTCCTGCACGCGAGGCCAATGGCTCATCCCGCTCAACCTGCTCGTTGCGCGCTTGGCGGCCTTTCTTGCGCCTTTGCGTTTGAAAAAAGGAATGCACCAAAACCTGAAAACCGCCTGAGACTCCCGGGACCACCGCATTAGCCAAAACCCACTGCCTGCTTTTCTCGGCGTCTTCCCATCTCTGAGTTCCAGCTTTGTGTGGTTAATAATTCCAATCTGATGCCCTTGCCCAACCTGCCATTCCCCTCAAAGCCGCGCCCCTCCCACGGAACAAAACCTCCCCCGCAAATTTGCTGGCGTTCCACCGAGCCCGGGGATAGCCTGCCTCCCCATGAGGCTGAACCGGAAACTTTTCTTCCCTATCGCCTGCGCGTCACGCCTTGATCATTATCCCGGTCACCGGTGCCTCGACTTTCACACAACAGCTCACGGCAAGAGAAACTCATTCAGCTCGGGCGTCGTCAGTGTTGTGTCGAGGTACCTGAAGTGACCTGACTCCTTAATCTCACGCGCTGCATTCAAAAAGCCTGTCATGGCTGCCCGATAGAGCGAACTAGCGAAGCTGATGCGTTTCACCCCGGCGGCAACCAGTTCTTCCACCGTGAACGACTTTCCCTTAATGCCGGCCATGAAGTTCACCGGCTTCCGCACCGCCGAACACACCTCCCGCACCGCTGTCAAATCAGGCAAACCTGGAGCAAACAAAACGTCTGCACCCGCCTGTTCGTAGGCGGCTAGGCGCTTGATTGTGTCATCCAGATCAGGGTTGCCGCGAATGAAGTTTTCTGCCCGTGCGGTCAGGGTGAAGTAAAACGGCAAAGCTCGTGCTGCGGATACCGCCGCCGCAATTCGTTCCATGCCAAAACTCAAATCGTATTGAGGCTTTTCTTTGTTCCCGGACGAATCCTCAATCGAACCACCCACTAGCCCAGCAGCTGCCGCCAGCCGAATAGTCTCCATCACAGCGGCTGGCTCAGCCCCAAAGCCATTTTCCAGGTCCGCGGCGACCGGCAAAGCAGTAGCCTGCACAATTTGGCGGCAATGGGTGAGCGCTTCCTCCCGCGTCACGCTTCCATCCCTGCGCCCCAATGTTGCCGCGCACGCCCCGCTGGAAGTGGCGAGCGCGCAATATCCCAAGCCTTCCAACATCCG
>JAQGOV010000528.1 GCA_028293425.1 Verrucomicrobiales bacterium | reverse complement strand
CTTGGCTGTTAGATAAAATACGTGTACTCATGATGTTAACAGCATGATTACCACTCCTTCCAGCAACGTGCCTGCCGCACCCGAAGTGGCTGCCAATCTTCCCTGGTGGAAACATTTGAAAAGCCATCACTGGTTTATTTTCGCGATGGCTTCCTTAGCCTGGCTGTTCGACTGTTTGGATCAACAGCTTTTCTTGCTGGCCCGAGGCTCGGCCATGAAGTCTCTCTTGCCCATTGGCACGGACCTCCGGCTTTACGGTGGTTATGCGACTACTATTTTCGTTGCAGGGTGGGCGACCGGCGGGTTGATCTTTGGTGCCGTGGGTGACCGGATTGGCCGGGCTCGTACGCTCGCGCTCACCGTGCTCCTTTACTCCCTTTGCACCGGCCTATCGGCTTTTTCCACCGGTTGGATTGACTTCGCGATTTACCGTTTTATCACCGGCCTTGGCGTGGGTGGTGTGTTCGGGCTGGCCGTAGCTCTCGTTGCTGACAGTCTTCCAGATCAGGCCCGCCCTGGGGCCCTTGGCACATTGCAGGCGCTCTCGGCAGTCGGAAACATTACGGCAGGGGCGATCAGCATCCTGCTCGGTCAGTTCGAAGGAAGCTGGTTTAAAACAGGCGAGGCTTGGAAATACATGTTCATGGTTGGAGCTCTTCCAGCTTTTCTTTGTGTTTTCCTACAAATCCGGCTAAAGGAGCCGGAGAAATGGGTCAAGGCGCGTGAGGAAGGCCGAAAAACTGGAGCTCAGTTTGGTTCATACGCTTCGCTATTCGGCGATGCTCGATGGCGACGACCAGCCCTCCTTGGAATGATGCTTTGTGTGGCTGGAGTGGTTGGTCTTTGGGGCATTGGCTTCTTCAGCCCGGAACTCGTCAGCGACGTGTTGGATCGTTCGCTCAAGGCCCAGGGCCTGGATGCCAAAGCCATCGCTGCTCAAAAAACCATTTGGACAGGCGTCAACATGATCGTGCAAAACCTGGGCGCTTTTTTCGGCATGCTCACCTTTACCAAGGCGGCCCAGCGCTACGGACGCAAGCCCGCCTTTGCTTTTGCTTTCGTGGCCGCCTTTATCGTCACCTTTGGCTACTTCCGCTTCTTCAACAGCAAATCGGATATCTGGATGAGCGCCGTAATGGGGTTCTTTCAGCTTGGCCTGTTCGCTGGGTTTGCCATCTATCTCCCCGAGCTTTTTCCGACTCGCTTGCGCAGCACAGGAACGAGTTTCTGCTACAATGTCGGCCGATTTATTGCTGCTTCCGGTCCATTTACTTTGGGCAAGTTACAAGCCAGCCTGGCGGCTGGGGCTACAAGTCCTGCAGCCAAGCTTCAGGCTTTTCGGAGCGCGGCTTGCTATCTCAGCGCCATCTTCCTGGTAGGGCTCATCGCGTTGTTCTTTCTGCATGAAACCAAGGGCCGGCCCATGCCTGAAGACCTTCAACCTGCCAAAGCATAGCCCGACTGGCATTTAAACCTTCCCGAAGCAAATCAGCTAAGGGTCCCAGCACCAGGAAAGTAATCCAAAGAGCATCAGGCCGTTTTGTTATATGGATTGGATTCAAAAACATAAGTGGTGGCTCCTCCTGGTAATTCTCATTGGAGGCGCGCTCGCTATTTATGAGCAGTGGAATTCCTATCGCGAGCATAGCCAGGACGCCGTCATTCGGGCCGCAGCCGTGCGCTATGGAATGGACCCGGCCCTTATCAAGGCGGTGATCTGGCGAGAAAGCCGGTTCAATCCCACGGTGCGCGGCCGGGCCGGGGAGATTGGCCTGATGCAGATCCGGGAAGATGCCGCCAAGGAATGGGCAGTGGCGGAGCGGATTGGCTTCTTTTCGCATCAACAGCTATTCGACCCAGGCAAGAACGCCCTGGCGGGGACGTGGTATTTGCGGAAGTTGCTCGCGCGCTACAAGAAAACAGACAATCCGGTGGCTTACGGGTTGGCGGACTACAACGCTGGAAGAACACACGTTCTAAAATGGGTCAAAGGCAAAGATGCGGCCGGCACGAACAGCACAGTCTTCCTTAAGGAAGTAGATTTTCCCGGCACGCGGGACTATGTGAATTCGATCCTGACCCGGTATGAACACTATCGCCGAGCTTGGAAGTAGGAAGTCGAAGAACTCCGAAATCCCAGCGGACTAATCTTCGGTCAGCTTAAGGATTCGGTTTTGCAGTTCGAGCCGGAGAACCTCTTTCTCTTGCTCTGTAATATTCCGCGGGATGTGCAGGGGTTCCCCAAACCGCGCGTTGATGCGAGCAAAGGGCAGGGGAATCTCAAAGCGGTCCCAGCTTTTCATCCGGATTTTCCACTTCAAGTTGTAAGCGGCGGGAATGATCGCCAAACCGGTGACTTGAGCCAAGGCGATTGGCCCATTCTGGACAACATAGCGGGGTCCGCGAGGGCCATCCGGCGTAATGGCCACATCGTATCCCCGCTCAATCCAAGTCGTCAATTCCAGCAGCGCTTGCGCGCCGCGGCGGCTCGAGGAGCCCCGCACAGGTTGAACTCCAAAATGCTCAAGAATTCGCGCCACCACTCCGCCATCTTTACTCGCGCTCACAATTGCAGCCAGTCGATGGGGCACTTGGTAATGTTTGATATGCTGCTCATACATCAGCAATGAAAAGGGCAATCGATTATGCCAGGTGCAGAATATCACCGGTTGCTGAGAATGCCCTTGGACCCAAAATTCCCAATGAAAGCGGCAAGTCGCGGAAACCGTCCGGATCAAAAGATAAATTACGGATGCAATGAGCCTTTGGTACCACTTGAGCGGGTGCGGAACGATCACGCCGCCTTTTTGAAGACGTTTTCGTTGCTTGGGTTCTGGAGCTTCCACTGGCATTACGACCTTTTTTTGAGGCTCGCACGGACGAGGTCTTCCACGCTGGCTTTTTCACCTAGAACAGCCTGGGATGCCCTGACCGACTCATGGGCATCCTGTTGTTTGAAGCCCAGGGCCATCAATGCAAGCACAGCATCGCTCACTTTTTGGTCAGCGGCGGAGAGTGTTCGTTCGGCACTCGAGGCTTCCCACGCCCCCGCTGCACCGACCTTATCCTTGAGTTCCACCACAATGCGTTCAGCCGTCTTTTTTCCGACTCCTGAGATTTGGGAAAGAGATTTAACGTCCCCATTGGCCACAGCTCCGCGGAGCGCCGTGATGTTCATTCCGCTCAGCACGTTCAGGGCGATTTTTGGTCCAATGCCGCTCACCGTATTAATCAGGAGACGGAACATATCTCGCTCCTGGGAAGTCATGAAACCGTAGAGCACGTGCGCGTCCTCGCGAATGGCAAGGTGTGTCAGGAGTTTCACATCCTGCCCGGGTTGCGGCAGCTTATCAAAGGATGACAATGGGATCAGCGCCTCGTAACCAACCCCGTGAACGTCAATGATCACGTGAGTGGGGATGGATTCAACTAGCTTGCCGTGAAGGAAATTAATCATGCAAAAGGTGCTGGCTTTAAATTTTCTTTGGAGCCGAAAGTGAGATGCGGCCATTCTCCTGCGCAAAGGTCAAAGCCAGCGCCAGGGCATCCGCCGCATCGGGGGCAGGCAGTTCGGCCAGATGCAACATCCGCTGCACCATCTTTCCCACCGCAAATTTCTGCGCCGCCCCGTAACCCACGATAGCCTGCTTCATCTTCCGCGGGGCGATCTCATAAATATCCAACCCTGCTTCAGCCAATGTCATCAGGATGGCGCCACGGGCTTCACCCATGATTAGGGCCGTCTGCAGATTCTGGGCAAAGAACAATCCTTCGATCACGCAGACCGTTGGACGATACTGCTTGATTGTTTCCCGCAGAGTCTGCGCGGTCTTGACCAGGCAGCGTGACCGTTCCCACGTGGGGCTGCATTTGATTGTGCCCTGTACAAGGGTTTTTGGGTATGGCTGAGCCAATTGGATTACCCCAAACCCGGTGCCCCGCAGAGAAGGGTCTACCCCAAGGATCACCTGGTGGTTGTTGGTGTTCCCATGCTGATAGCTGCTTTCATGAACGGGTGTAGCCGTCTGCTTCGCGCCGCTCAGGCGCTTCTGCAGTTGCTCAAATTGTTGGGCCGTAATTCCCATAAGAATCTAAACCACAGAATACCCAGAATACCTAGAAAGGAGAAAGAAAAACCGGCCCTCCTAGCGAATGAACACCATGCTCAAGTTCAAAATTACCTCAGGGCCACCGAATACCAACTGTGCCTATTGGTCAATATTGGTCATTATCCTCGCGTGGAGGTGGAGCGCTTCGTTATGGGAGAAGGCCGGTATGGTTCTCCATCGAAGAGCTGATGTTGCGTTTTTTTCTGAATATTCTGCGTATTGTGTGGTTGTGCTTTGCTGGCTGTCCGCTCGCACGCTTGCTGGGGCCTTGCCACCGGCCACTTTTTCGATAACACTGCCGTCCCTGTTTTTATGAAAAAATCTGCTGCTAAAAGCTCGAGGAACACAAAAAACACCGAACGCGCATTTTCATCCATTGTGGTGGATGGCGCGGAACGGGCCGCCAGTCGCGCCATGTTGCACGCCGTCGGCTTCAAACGTGAGGATTTTAAAAAATCGCAAATAGGTGTCATTTCAACCTGGAGCCAGGTAACACCTTGCAACATTCACATTGACCAGTTGGCTGTGCATGTCGCTATGGGCGTCAACGAGGCTGGTGGCAAAGCGGTCGTTTTCAATACTATTACCGTTTCCGACGGCATCTCCATGGGAACGGAAGGAATGAAATATTCCCTCGTCTCACGCGAAGTGATCGCCGATTCCATCGAGACGGTTGCGGGCTGCGAAGGTTTTGATGGCCTGGTCGCGATTGGCGGCTGCGACAAGAACATGCCGGGCTGCTTGATCGGCCTGGCGCGCCTCAACCGTCCGTCTGTGTTCGTTTATGGCGGAACTATCCTGCCCGGACATTTTGATGATAAACCAGTGGACATCGTTTCTGTATTTGAGGCAGTTGGCCGGCATGCCAACAAGCTGATGAGCGATGAAGATTTGGCTCGGCTGGAGGAGGTCGCTATCCCAGGGGCAGGCTCCTGTGGTGGTATGTACACGGCTAACACCATGGCCTCCGCGGTCGAAGCTTTAGGAATGAGTTTACCCAACAGTTCTGCGCAGGCTGCTGTCTCCAAGGAAAAGGAAAAGGATTGCGAGCGCGCGGGCACGGCCGTCTTGAACCTGATTAAGCTGGGGATTAAGCCCCGCGATATCATGACCAGAAAAGCCTTCGAAAACGCCATCACGCTTGTCATCGCCCTGGGCGGCTCGACTAATGCGGTGCTGCACCTGCTTGCCATGGCTCATGCTGCCAGCGTGAAGCTGACCATCGATGATTTAACCCGCATTGGCAAACGGGTGCCCGTGCTTGCCGACCTTAAGCCCTGTGGAAAATATGTCATGGCTAAGTTGGTTGAAATTGGC
>JAQGOV010000514.1 GCA_028293425.1 Verrucomicrobiales bacterium | reverse complement strand
CCACCAATGCATTCCGCATACTGTTAGTGGCAGGCCCGAAGGACCACGGTCCCGATGAGCATGATTATCCAGTGTGGCAGAAGCGTTGGGCGAAGCTGCTGGGCCTTGCGGAAAAAGTAGAGGTTGCGACTGCGTTTGGCTGGCCATCGGCGGCGGAGATTCGGAATGCAGACGTGATGGTGCTCTACTCCGACAACCCCGGCTGGAATAAGGCTCGGGCTTCAGAGTTGGCCCAGTTCCAGCAGCGCGGCGGTGGATTGGTTTATCTGCACTACGCGGTGGATGGACACGAGGCGGTAGACGCGCTGAGCGAGCGAATTGGGTTGGCCTGGCGCGGTGGCGCGTCGAAGTTTCGCCACGGGGCCCTGGATTTAAAAATAGCGGAGCATCCGATTACCAAGGGCTTTCCGAAGCTCCATCTGCATGATGAGAGTTATTGGCAACTGATCGGTGATGTGAAGGGCGTGAACGTTCTGGCCAGTGGGCTGGAGGATGGCAAAGAGCAGCCGCTGATGTGGACGAAGGAGAATGGGAACGGGCGCGTGTTCGTTTCCATCCCGGGCCATTTCACGTGGACGTTCGATGATCCGGCATTTCGGCTGGTCCTGCTGCGCGGAATTTGTTGGGCCGGACATCAGCCCGTGGAAAGGCTCTCGGAACTGGCGTTTGTGGGAGCCAGACAAGCACCAGCGAAGTAATCCGGCACGCCTTCCCGCCGCATCCGGAACGGCCCGAATGGATGGCAGCGCTTTTCTCCTCACCCTGATTAGGGGTGAAATACAGTAGCCGTGGCGTCACCGCCCTTTCGGTGACCCACGGTAACGTCCGCAAATTCAAACGCACCCCGAAGGGCGTGCCATATCCGCTCTCTACAACGTCCTGCTGCCCCCTGCAATCGCAACTGAGAGCTTCCTGGCATCAACGGGCAGTGTTTATGTCCGTTTGCGCCGCCAACTCGCCGTTGCACTGCATCAACGCTTCCGCCATTTCTCAAGATTGTTCAAGCTCCTGGTTTGCTCGCTCCACATTTCCAGCAGGAGGTGAACTGCGCCTCTGATGTCTGACCGCAAACAGGGCAGACCCACGGACTTCCTGCTACGCTATCCTCTGCCTTCCAATTTTGCTTCACGCGTAGGGCATCGGCCATTTTGGCATCGTCTTCTATCCACAATTCCGGAACGCCCTCCGTCAAAGGGACCACACCAATAAAGCTGCCGAGGGTTTCGTTCCGGGTGAGACATGCAATTCCGGCGCCCTCCAGCCTTTGTTTGAGTTCGGAAACCTCCAAAGGGTTTGGAGAACTTAGGATTCTTTGCATAGTGAGTCCTTGGATTAAGTGTTTCGACAACCGCTTTAAATCTCCACCTAACCTAAGCGTAGCACGACGCAATGGGAATGAACAAAGCACAATATTGTTTTCGGGATTCGCTGGCACGCGAAGCTTTTGGATGCATTCACACCTGGCAAATGGGCGGACACAACCCACGTGGGGGTTCGCGTGCACTGGCTAAAAAGGCACCGAGCCTACGGCATCATGCGGATTAATGTTTTCCGTCGCTGGTCTGAGCGAGGAGCAGGTTGAGGAATTCGGAGGCGGCTCGACTAAGAGGGCGTTGTTTCGGCCAAAGGGCCACTATTTTCCGTTCAGGCCTGGGGCTGGCCATGGAACGATATTCCGGCTGAGCCGGGTTCTTGGAGCGCGCGGCCATCGCGGGAATCAGCGAGAGCCCGAGCCCCGCGCGCACCAGCGCCTGGATGGTTTCCAGTTGCGCGCTCCGAAAGCTGATCTGCGGCTTGAATTCACGCCGCTCACAAAACCCCAATACCTGGTCCCCGAGACAATGACCTTCCTTCAGCACAATCAATTTCTCCCTGGCCAAATCGCTCGTGCGCACCTGAGGTTTGCGGGTAAGCGGATGCCCTGGGGGCAACGCCACCAGCAACTCCTCAGACAGGATGGGGCGGGTTTCCAACCGCTCCAAAGGGAGCGGCGGGCTGGCCAAGGCCACATCCAGTTCAAAGGCCAGGGCGCGTGCGAGAAGCTGCGCGGTGGTGTCTTCATGGATAATGATTTCGATCCCTGGATACTTTTTTGTGAATGCGGCCAGCGCACCCGGCAGCAGGTAGGGCGCAATCGTCGGCAGCGCGCCAACCGTCAGGGTGCCGCGGAGGAGCCCGCTGGCATCCGAGGCTTCGCGTTTGGCGGCTTCGGCTTCCTCGAGAATGCGGATGGCCCGGGTTAAAAAGGCATCCCCATGCTGGGTCAGCCTGGCTTCGCGCCGGGTGCGGACAAAGAGCCGCTCGCCGAGTTCGCTTTCCAGCTTCTGGATCTGCTGGCTGAGGGAAGGCTGCGCGACATGGCAGTGTTCGGCGGCGCGGGAGAAACTCCGGGTGCGCGCCACCGCTACCACGTAGCGGAGCTGATGCATTTCCATAGGTAAAACCTATGGTAACCAAAGGAAAGAAGTATTTCAACAAAGGTTCGGCAAATGATTCAATGCCCCGCAGATATGCACAACAAACCAGAAACGATGACAACCACCGCAGGCAATCCGGTGGCAGATAATCAGAACTCTCTGACCGCAGGGACGCGGGGACCGCTGCTGATGCAGGATTACCAACTGCTCGAAAAGCTGGCGCATCAGAACCGCGAGCGCATTCCCGAGCGCACCGTTCACGCCAAGGGCTCGGCCGCGTACGGCACCTTGACCATCACCCATGACATCACCCGCTATTCGAAAGCGGCCGTGTTCAGGCCCGGCACCCAAACGGAGCTTCTCCTCCGCTTTTCCACCGTGGCGGGCGAGCGGGGCGCGGCGGATGCCGAGCGCGATGTGCGCGGCTTCGCCCTCAAGTTTTACACCGAGGAAGGAAACTGGGACCTGGTGGGCAATAACACGCCCGTATTTTTTATTCGTGACCCCTACAAGTTCCCGGACTTCATCCACACCCAAAAGCGGCATCCCCGGACGAACCTGCGCAACAACACGGCGGCCTGGGATTTTTGGTCGCTTTCGCCCGAATCGCTGCACCAGGTGACGATTCTGATGTCCGACCGCGGCCTGCCCCGTGGTTACCTTCATGTGAACGGCTACGGCAGTCACACCTACAGCTTGCTCAACGCGCAGGGCGAGCGGTTCTGGGTTAAGTTCCATTTCAAGACCCAGCAAGGCCACCAATACTGGACCAACGAGGAAGCCGAGCAGGTGGTGGCCAAAGACCGCGAAAGCTCGCAGCGTGATTTGTTCGAGGCGATCCAGCGTGGGGAATTTCCGCGATGGAAGGTGCAGGTGCAAATCATGCCCGAGAAAGAGGCCGAAACCTACCGGTGGAATCCATTTGACCTGACCAAAGTTTGGCCGCACAAGGATTACCCGCTGATTGATGTCGGCGTAATGGAATTGAATCGCAACCCGGAAAATTATTTCGCGGAAGTCGAACAGTCCTCCTTCAGCCCGTCCAACATTGTGCCCGGGATCGGCTTTTCGCCCGATAAAGTGCTGCAAGCGCGCATCTTCGCTTATGCGGACGCGCACCGCTACCGCGTGGGCACGCATTATGAAATGTTGCCGGTGAACCGTCCCAAGGTGCCCGTGCGCACCTATCACCTGGATGGCCCGATGCGGATGGATTCGCCGAAGTTTGGCGAGGCATATTACGAGCCGAACAGCTTTGATGGACCGAAGCAGGACCCGGCCTTTGCCGAGCCGCCCTTGCGGATTTCCGGCGATGCCGACCGCTACAATCATCGCGATGGCAATGATGACTACACCCAGCCGGGCAATCTCTTCCGCCTGTTCAACGAGGAACAGAAGCAACGGCTGTTTAAAAACATTGCAGCGGCCATGGCCGGGGTTCCGGAAGCCATCATTCAGCGCCAACTAATCCATTTTCACAAGGCGGATCCGCTATACGCCGTTGGAGTCGCGAGGGCCCTCGGGGTCAAGAACGGCGCAGCTCACCATTAGCATCCAACCGGGGCGGCGTTACTCGCGCCGCCCCTTTCCATTTCCTGCTCCATGCAAACCATCACCACTGAAACCGAGGAGAAGCGATATGCAGAGTTGCAGGCCATGGCGCTGGATTTCGCCCGTCACGGCGAAACGCAGCCGCTGGCGAAAATGCTCGGTCATGGATTGCCAGTGAACCTGGCCGATGCCAAAGGACAAACCTTGTTGATGCTGGCCAGCTACCACGGTCACCTGGAGACGACGCGAATGCTGTTAGAGAACGGAGCAGACGTGGACCGACGGAATGACCGGGGGCAAACGCCACTGGGCGGGGCAGCTTTCAAAGGCTACGAAGACATCGTGGCGCTGTTGCTGGAATATGGAGCAGATATTGACGCCGACAACGGCGTGGGCATGACCCCGCTCATGTTTGCCGCCATGTTTGGCCGCACGCGGGTGGTCGCGCAGTTGCAGGCGCATGGAGCTTCCATGCGGCGGCGTAATCGCCTAGGAATTTCCGCGAGGTGGATGGTGCGGGTGGCGGGGTGGTGTTCCGGGTTATTCCGACGGTGGGAGTGGCAGGCTGGGTGATGGGAGATGGTGCGGAAGGGAAACGGGAGACAATGTGGGGAGCCGAGGGTGGGGATCAGACAAAGAGGTGAGACGAAGGGGCCGACTTGATTGTCCGTGATTTGCGATTCAACGCTGGCGCTTGAAAACATAGCGGGTATGGTTATTGCCGCTGCCGTCACCTGGTGCGGTATAAGTGGAGCTGACAAGCTCCCATTGTTCGACACCGAGTTTGTTGAGCATCTTGTTTATTTCGTCATTGGTGACGGAGTAGGACGAAACCACTTTATATTCCCAGGTTGCACGAACTGCTCCCGTGGCGGCAGCCAGGGAAAGGGTGATCAGCACGCCCGCAACAGCTCCGAGCAGCACATTCTTAAGTCTTAGATTTTTTTGCATATGTTTACTTTTTAATTTTTAACACCGATCGTTCAAAAAGTTGTCATTGAATTTGGAAGGATTCTTTCGTCTCTCCGGGATTTGATTCACCCAAAACCGCATTCGCAGTGCTGAAGCATTGGGCTATTTTCTGTCGTCCCGCTGGGACTTTGCGACAGGCTACTTTTCCGGCACCTCAATGATGTCGCCTTCCAGCAGAAGAAAGTCATCGGAAAGAGGCTTCGAGCCCTCGCGGAAGGGTATCTCGTTCAGGATCATGGTTTCCACCTTACCCCCGTTCGGTTCCTTGCGTGTAACCTTGACGCGTGAAAAGTCCGACGAGGAAACCAGGATTTTGAGAGCTGCTGGCGATTTGAGCGCCTGGGAAAGATACCGGCCGCTCCCCGGCTCCAAAGTCATTTCGGCAGCATTGCCTTTCACCACGAGTTGAACATGCCGCGCCAGGCAATCCCTTAACTGGTTTCGAAAGAGTTCATCCAGTCCAGCACGATGCGCTCCCAAGGAATGTTCTTTCTCGGGTATCTCAACCACATCTCCGAACATGAGGACCATATCCTCGCCGCAATTGATGGCTCCCTCTTTGAGCAGATTCACAGAAAACTTTCTATAATCTTTTCCACCTGCCATCCGGCGGATGGTGACTCGCGACAAATCAGGAAAATCAAAAGAATCATCGTTAGCCGAAGGACGGAACCCTGTCGGAATAAAAGGCGGAAAACCTGGAGCCGCCATAAATCCGTCTCTTGCGGGCAAACTCCGGTAATGACTCCAAATGGCTTCGAAAAGCGTGAAACGGCTTTCGCGCACATTCGATTTAGTCCAGATCACATGGCCTCTGGGCAGCCCCTGACGCCAGACTCGGATCACGTTCAAGTCCGGTGGCAAATCAGGAATCTCATCAACGGCACCATGCTCCTTGAGCAGAGCAATCATTTGTTCCTCACTAGTTTTGATGTGTTTCGCCGGAATTCCAAAATAATTGAGAGGAGTTAGGCCTTGGTTGTTGCGAAGATTGACGTCCGGGTTGTGAGCCAGAAGAACTTTGGCGGCACTTATGAGCTGAGAGGAGTTTTCGGAAGGATTCCGGGCACGAAGTGTGCTAGCCGCGACGTGCAACGGGGTAGAGCCAGCTGAGTCCTGTGCGTTCGGGTTAGCCTTATTCGTTAATAGTAGCTCCACCAGTTCATCGGAATTGAGCACAGCCTTGTGGAGGGCTGTGCTGCCAGATTGGTTCGTGGCATTCGGGCTGGCTTTGGCCTTTAGAAGAGCCAGCACTTGCTGGGGACTGTTGTTAAGAATTGCCCGAAACAAAGGCAAAGTTCCATCCTCAGCGACAGAATTCGGGTCAGCCCCCGCGGCAACTAAGACCCCGATTGCTTTGGTATCAGCGGTGC
>JAQGOV010000659.1 GCA_028293425.1 Verrucomicrobiales bacterium | reverse complement strand
CGGCTGCCAGGCTTCAGGAAGGTTGGCCACAGCGTTTCCTCCGAGCCGCAAAGCTGGCCAAAGCCTGATCGATTAAGCGATTTGTCACGGCAGGATCCTTCTCCAGCCGAGAAGCGATGCGAATGTCGCGGCCTGTCATCAATCCTTGATCCTGCCGCAATAAGATCCGGGCGGCGATTCTCGCCTTTCTCCAGGAAGGATCTATATGCCGGTCGCTCATTTCCCTTTTTCTTATCATGGCTTGTTCAGCAGAATGTAAATAAAACAACGGTTTGTCCATTGCGCCATGCGGCACTCTTCTAGGCTGCCGTTCTGCGAACCCGGGTGTTCTGGCCAAAAAGGCACGTTTCGCCGGTTTACAAAGAAGTCAGGTTATAGTCTTGACCTCCTTGCTCGGCGGCTCATATTTTGAGCCCCGTGTTAGGTACCATTCATGTTCGCGCAAGTTAAGAGCCTGTTTTCCAACGACATTGGAATTGATCTAGGCACTGCCAACTCCCTGGTTTATGTCAGGGACCAAGGCATCGTGCTGCGTGAGCCGTCTGTGGTAGCCATTCAAGCAGGCACCACCAACGTTCTGGCTGTTGGCGAAGAAGCCAAGCGGATGTTGGGGCGCACCCCGGGGAACATTGTGGCCATCCGGCCCATGAAAGATGGCGTGATAGCCGACTTCGAAATTACCGAAGCGATGCTCCGCCACTTTATTCAAAAGGTTCATCATCGCAAGCTGATTGCTCCCCGCGTGGTTGTGGCTGTGCCGTCTGGCATCACGGAAGTGGAAAAACGGGCTGTGAAAGACTCGGCCACCCATGCGGGTGCCCGTGAGGTCTATTTGATCGAACAACCCATGGCCTCGGCCATCGGGGTGGGTCTGCCGGTTCATGAACCGGCGGGCAACATGATTGTCGATATTGGTGGGGGTACTTGTGAAATCGCGATTATCTCCCTCGCCGGAATTGTCTTCAGCCGTAGCCTGAGGGTAGGCGGAGACGAATTCGATGAAACTATCGTGGCGCACATGAAGCGGGCCTACAACTTGATGATTGGCGAACGCACCGCGGAGGAAATTAAGATCCGGATTGGATCGGCCTTCCCGCTGGAGCAGGAATTAACGATGGAAGTGAAGGGTCGCGATTTGAGCGCCGGGTTGCCGAAAACGTTGACGATTCGGTCGGAAGAAATTCGCGAAGCCTTGCAGGAACCGCTTTCAAGTATTTTGGAATCCATTCGCATTACCCTGGAACGATGTCCCCCGGAACTGGCTGCTGACCTTGTCGATAGAGGCATTGTCATGGCTGGCGGTGGGGCACTTGTGCGGGGCATTGACCGCCTGGTAGCCGAGGAAACCGGCCTGCCAGTGCATGTTGCCGACGATCCCCTCAGTGCAGTCGCTGAAGGAACCGGCCGGGTTTTGCAGGAGCTTCAATTTCTCAAGCGCGTTACTTCCAACTCCAAGCTATAATTTGCGTTCGCCAGCGCGGTTTCAGTTAAATCGGGCATAACCGGATTGATCCGGCTATCGCTGAATGTTGGTGGATACATGCTTAAAAGGGCTCATTATATAGCCTTGGGAATTGTAGTAGTGCTGACGCTGGTGGTTTTAAAACTGCCCGGCCGCACTGCCTCCCAGTTCAAAGTTGCTGTCAGCGGCCTTTTTATTCCCCTCTTCGGATTTTCCGGTTCTGCCCAACAAATTGTCGAAAAAGCTGGAAATTCCGTTACCCCCAGAGCGGACCTGGTCAAACAACTCGAGCAAACAGAACACGACAACCAACTTCTCAAGCTCCGCCTTCAGCAGTTGGACGAGGTGGAGCGCGAGAACAATCGCCTGCGGCAACACCTGAGCTTCTCCAAAACATTTCCTGCCAAGCTCAAGCTGGCCAGGGTTGTCGGCCGTGATCCGGCAAATTGGTGGAAAACTCTCAAAGTGGACGTCGGTTCGCGGGATGGCGTAATCACAAATTGTGCAGTTTTAACCAGCGATGGGCTGGTAGGCCGTGTTTCTGAGGTGGCTTACACCCAGTCCCAGGTGGTTTTGCTCGGTGATCCCGATTGCCGGGTGGCAGTGATGATCGAGGAAAGCCGTGAACAGGGTGTAATCGCTCCCTCCACCTCAAACCCATTGGATTACACCATCGTGGAAATGGGCTTCATCTCGCGGAATGCCAAGCTCAGCCCTGGGCAGCGCATTGCCACCAGCGGGGTGGGCGGAGTGTTCCCAAAAGGCGTGCCAGTAGGACAAATCGTGGATTTCCGCAGTGTTGGCTACGGCTTATACAACGAGGCCCGGGTCAAAGTGCATGTGAAAATGAACTCGTTGGAGGAAGTCTTCGTGCGCTTGCCCCAGTAGCTATGATGAACCCCCTCCATACCTTTTTCGTCCTGTTTTCCGCATTTGTGGCGGTTTACCTTGAATCGACCTTTAACGGCTTCCGAAGCCTTTTCGGCGCACAAATAGACCTGCTCCCTTCCCTCATGGTTTACGCCAGTTTAAGCACCGGAATGCCCACTATTACCGGTCTCGCTTTTGCGGGCGGTCTCATGCTCGATTCCCAATCCGCCAATCCTTTGGGGGTTAGTGTTCTGCCGCTGTTTGCCATTGGCTTCCTTATCCAACGCTACCGAGGACTCATTTTACGGGAGCAAAAAGTAGCGCAATTTGTATTAGGGCTCAGTGCCAGCGCAGCCGTGCCGCTGTTTACTTTATTGCTCCTTTTGAACACGGACAAGCAGCCGTTGCTCAGTTGGTTCTCACTTTGGCAATGGCTTTTGATGACGGCGGTGGGCGGGGTGGCCTGCCCTTGTTGGTTCTGGGTCTTTGAAAAACTTAACTTTGCCCTGACCTACAAGGCACTTAATGAAACGAGCTTCCGGCAGGACCGGCAAATCAAACGAGGACGATCATAACCAATGCTTGTTTTCGACCAATTAAAAAAGAACGACCCGCATCTCCGCGTGCTGACCATCGGCGTGCTTTGCGGCTTGGGAATTCTTCTGGCCGGCCTTTGGAACGTGCAGGTATTTTCGCATGGCCGCTACAAGGAAAACCAAATGGCCCAGGCCTATCGCACGGTCCGCATCCCCGCTATCCGTGGAAAGATTGTGGATCGGAACGGAACACCGCTCGCCGAGAACCAGCCCAGCTACAATCTCAACATCTACCTGGATGAACTGCGCGACCAGTTTAAAACCGAGTGGAGGAAATCCGATCCTAAAAGAAGCGACCCCAAACAGAAACTAAAACGGTCGGAAATAGCCTCCCTGGAAGTGGCCAGCCGCTGCCGGGTGATCAGCAATATGGTCCAGCACATCAGTGATGTGGTTCAATATCCAATTCCATTTACCGAGGGCCAATTTCTCAAGCATTATACAAATTCCCTGGCCTTGCCCATGCCCGTTCTGCTCCGTCTGAATCCTGAGCAAATCGCCCGCTACGAGGAAAGCGCAGGCAACCAACTCGCGTTGGACTTGGAAATTCAGCCCGCTCGTTTTTACCCGAACAAAGGCATCGGCGCCCATGTGCTCGGCTTTCTGCTTCGGGACGATAGTTCGGCCGAGGATGAAGAATCTTTCTTTAACTTTCGCATGCCGGATTACCGCGGCCGGGTAGGTATTGAAGGAGCCTTCGACGTGGAACTGCGCGGTAAGGCGGGCATTAAATCCGTGCTCGTGAACAGCCTCGGTTATCGCCAGTCTGAAAACATCTGGTCGCCGGCCGAGCCCGGCAAAAACGTGATCCTGACCATCGACTTGGAGGTCCAGAAGGCGGCGGAAATAGCTCTGCGGGGCGCAGTCGTGGCCGAGCCACCCGTCTGCGGCTCGGCAGTCGTTATGGACCCAAGAAATGGCGATATCCTCGCGATGGTATCCGTTCCAGGGTATGACCCGAATATCTTCATCCCACGAATTTCTCATGAAGATTACCAACCCCTTACAAACAAGGTGCTCAAACCTCAATTCAATCGCGCTACCCAGGGTAATTATGCTCCTGGCTCCATTTTTAAAATTGTCGTCGGCATGGCGGCATTGGAAGCCGGGCTGGACCCAAATGAAAAAATTTATAACCAGCCAAACCCGCGCGACCCTGCACATGGTCATATCATGGTTGGCAAACACCCGGTTAAGGATACCGCGCCGCCGGGTGAGTATAATTTCAAACTCGCTTTCATGAAGTCCAGCAACACCTATTTCATTACTCAGGGACTTCGTTATGGACTCGACGGCGTGATGAAGTTGGGCCAGCGGCTGCATTTGGGAGAGCTGACAGGTTTGTCGACCCGCCAGGAAAACAGCGGCACCTTCCTCTCTTATCAAGCCGTCCGCCGCGCCTGGTCAGACGGCGACACCGCCAATGTTTGCATTGGCCAGACGCCTATTGAAGTAAATCCACTCCAGATTGCAGTCCTTATTTCCTCCATAGCCAACGGCGGCAAAGTGCTTTGGCCTCGATTGGTCGACCGTGTCGAACCTCAGGAGTACATGGGTGAGGAAATGGTCACGCGGTTTGAAGCCGGAAAATTGCGCGACAACCTCGGCATTTCCCAGCGCACACTTGACATTGTTCGCGATGCCATGCGGGCGGATGTCGAGGATGAGGGCGGAACAGGCGCAGCCACCCGGATTCAGGGATTCCGCGTTTGTGCGAAAACTGGAACTGCCCAGATTAAAAACACGCGCGGCCAAACGACCGATCACACTACCTGGTATGCTTCCTATGGTCCGTATGAAGACCCGCGTTATGTCGTGATAGTTATGATTGAAGGTGGCAGCTCGGGCGGTGGAACCTGCGGTCCTGTCGCCAGGAAAATTTATGAGACCCTCATCAAACGTGAAACGCAGAGGGGTCCAAAAGGTTCTGTGCTCGCCAAAAAGGATTAAATGGTCGCTCTAGGAAAAGATAACCAACCGAGAATCGACTGGCTGCTCTGCGTAGGGCTGGGCGGGCTCATGCTCGTGGGTTTGGCTTTCATCTATAGCGCGACCATGGCCAACGACCCAACCAACGCAGCCGCCTGGTATCGGCAGCGTGCCTTCATGCAGTTGGTTTGGTATGGTCTTGGTATCTTTGCGGCCGGGGCCATCTGCCTCATTGATTATCACATTTTGGCCCGCTGGTCATTGGTCGCCTACTGGGTAACGATCTTGTCGTTGGTGGCGGTCCTGATTCCAGGGATTGGCACCACCCATGGTTGGGGAGCGAGGCGCTGGATTGATCTGGGCGTTTTCCAGGCGCAGCCATCCGAGTTCGCAAAGCTCTCCTTCATTTTCGCCCAGGCCCATTTTCTCAGTCGGCCGCCTGATGAGTTGAAGCTCACGGGCGTGTTCTGGAAAGCGCTTGGCCTGCTCATCTTGCCTTTCGCTCTTATTATGAAAGAGCCGGACCTCGGCTCGGCGCTGATCCTGATGCCAGTGGGCTTGGCGATGCTCTTCGCGGCTGGTGTCCCGACAAAATACCTTTTCCGCCTCCTGGGGGGAGCAGGCCTCGTGATTGTTATCATTCTGGTCGATGTCCTCTTCGCTCCGCAGGGTTGGTGGCAAATCAAATTGGAGGATTACCAAAAACGCCGCTTGCAGGTCTATTTTGGCGCTGACTCTTTTCCGAAGGACGCCACGCCGGCGCAGAAAACGGAAATTCGCAGAGCGATGCGAAACAATTCCTACAATGTGGAACAAGCTCTCATCTCCGTCGGTTCCGGCGGGTTGGTGGGTAAAGGGTGGCGGCAAGGCACCCAAAACGCGCTCGGCTACCTGCCGCGGGCCGTCGCGCATAACGATTTCATTTTCTCCGTCATTGCCGAGGAGAAAGGATTCATGGGGAGCGTTTGTGTATTAACGCTTTATTCCATGGTGTTGTTCAGCGGCATTCGAATTGCCGGCCAGACACGCGATCGTCTGGGAAAACTGCTGGCTGTGGGGGTGGTTACCATGCTCTTCAGCCATGTATTTATAAATATCGGCATGAACATAAGACTTATGCCCGTGACGGGGGTGCCACTGCCGCTTTTAAGTTATGGCGGATCCTCAGTGCTCTGCTCGTTGATCGCCGCAGGTATATTGCAAAACGTTTACATCTATCGAAGGTCCTACTAGTTATGAGTGAGAGAAATTTTTCCCGACGACGACGCGGAGGCATGCGTTTCCGCCCACCGGGAGGGCTCAGCCCCAATCCGGGGAAGAAAACAGAGCGCGCCGCGCAGGATGCGCGCGCGGAAGTTCTCGGTGAAAAGAACACCGATAACATTTACGAGAATTCCAGGTTTCAAAAGGAAATCGAGCGCTCCGAGAACATTGCTGCGGGGATGCCCCCCGAAGGCCACCACGAAGACTCCCCTGGCGACGACAACCCTGAAGGCAGGAGGGAATTCCGGGAACCAAACATGGAGACGCCCGCCGAGGTGAAGGAGGAATATCAGCCCGTCGAAATCGCTGACCAGCGACCCCAGGGCATTGTTGAATCCATCAAGGCCGTGGCCAACAAGGTCATCAAAAAGGTGCAGCGGCTCATCAAGCCGGTTCAGCGCAGCAACAAGGAGGTGATCATCAACTCCGAGTCGCTCGAAACTCGCGTTGGTGTCATGGAATCGGGCAAGCTCGAGGAATTCACCATCGAGCGCACCACCGAGGAACGGCTCGTGGGCAGCATTTTCAAGGGCAAGGTTCGCAACCTCGAGGATGGCCTGAAGGCTGCCTTCGTCGATATCGGCTTTGAGAAGAACGCTTTCCTTCATTACTGGGATATTGTTCCGAGCAATTTTGACAGCGGAGTGGAAGTGGTGGAACGCGAAGGCAAACGGCGCGAGAAACCCAAAATTACCCAAAAGGACATCCCGAGGTTGTATCCTCCAGGAAGCGAAATTATTGTCCAGGTGACCAAGGGTCCCATCGGCACCAAAGGTCCGCGGGTCACCACCAACCTGGTATTGCCAGGACGTTACCTCGTGCTTCTGCCGAATTCCGATCAGAGCGGTATCTCCCGGAAGATCGAAAACCAGGAAGAACGGCAGCGCCTTAAGAAAATTCTGCGCGCCTTGAACATCCCCGAAGGCATGGGCGTCATCATCCGCACCGTGGGCGAAAGCCAGCAGATGCGTTATTTCGTTCGTGACCTCGCCTTGCTCCTTGAGGAGTGGTATCAAATCCAAGACCGCATTAAGACACAGTCTCCCGCGACCTGCGTTTTCCAGGAACCCGATCTCATCGAACGCACCGTCCGCGACTTCCTCACTGAGGACGTCGAACGGATCGTGGTGGACAGCCCGCATCAATTCGAACGGATGCGCGAGATGATCTCCCGCATCTCCAAGCGTTCCGCTGACAAGGTGAAGCTTTATACAGAGCATCAGCCTATTTTCGATCGGTTCAACATCAGCCGCCAACTGGAGAACACCTTCAGCCGAATGGTGCACCTCAAGAGCGGCGGTTACATCGTGGTGGACGAAACCGAAGCGCTGGTGGCCATTGACGTGAATACGGGACGGCATAAAAGCGGCAAGGACCAGGAATCGACCATCTTGAAAGTCAATTTGGAGGCTGCGGAAGAAATCTGCCGCCAACTACGCTTGCGGAACATGGGCGGCTTGATCGTGCTCGATTTCATCGACATGAAATCGCGCCGCGACCAGCAGATGGTTTATCAGCGAATGAAGGAAGGCCTGCGCCGCGACAAGGCCAAGACCCATATCCTGCCCATCTCCCAGCTCGGCCTCATGGAAATGACGCGCCAGCGCCATTCCGAGAGCGTTCGCTCTTCGGTTTACGATGACTGCCCGTATTGCAAAGGCCGCGGCAAGGTCAAGAGCGCCCTCACCATGAGCGTGGAAATCCAGCGCAAGCTGGGCGAAATCCTGAAAAAACGTCCTCGCGACGAATCGGATTTCCAACTCCGCATCGTGGTGCATCCGAGCGTCCTCTCACGCCTGCGCACCGAAGACGAAAAACTGCTCATTGAGATGGAGAAACGTTATTTCGGCAAACTCTCCTTCCGCGCGGACCCAGCCGTCCATGCCGAGCAATTCAAAATCTTCGACGTGGCTAGCAACGAAGAACTGGCCAGCGCCGGCTAGCCTGCCCTGCCCTTTTCAAGCCCCGTCGAAAGGCGGGGCTTTTTTTGTGGCTCAATTTCTCAGCTTTGAACCCTGAGGAGCACAAGCCTTTATATTCTCGCAGCCATCCCCAAGTCAGTCACGAGAGGCACTCCATGGGTAAGGTTAGGGATGACACAGCCGATAATTGGGCTAAAATATTAACAATGCGTTGCCACGTGGAATTAGACAAAGCGCTGGAAAGGAGGCTTCGCGAACACGCGTCGGCCAAAGGAATCTCATTCACGGAAGCAATTAATCGCACCTTGAAGTTAGGTTTGCAGGTTCTGGAGAATACCCGTCTAAAACCCGATTACCGGATCAAAGCTCGAAACTGTGGTTTGCAGCCGGAGATTGATTACACAAAACTTGGAACCCTAATTGACCAATTCGAAGCCGAAGATTACACGAGGAAACAACGCTGAAGCCTCATTCTCCATTCCTCCCCATCCACTCACCCATTACTTCCCACTGCTCTGCTCCGGAAAATCTCTCTCATATCGTTTCACCAATGCTTTCACATTGTTCGGTACAATATAAATTTTTCCCCGTATCTTTTTCGTCTCCCCCGGCGCTAATCCACCGATCCGAAAATCTGAATGCAAACATCGGCCGACCCCCTGAAACAACTCCTGGTAAGGTTCCCAGGCTGTCGCCCAAATCAGCTTCTCATCTCCACTGAAACAACCAATCAATCCATTGCTCGGCACCAAAGGACTGAGCGGACGCGGGTTCACATCCGTCCTCGGTACGCCTTTCGGACACCAAACCTGCCCGGGCGTGTAGCGCGCCTCAGTGGCCCACGGGTTCATTGGCATCCGGGTGAGCTTGCCTTGCAGAAAAATAAAACACTTGGGCATGTAAGCGTAATCATCCTTCGTTTGAGCGGCACCAAATCCGGTAAAGTCCCCCAGCCGAACACAAGGCTGCGCCCAGTGCGCCTCTGACGCTCTTTCGCTTGCGTTGTTTGCCACAAGCTGGAAATCCACCTCGTCGGCCTTTGCCGTGATCGTGTGCTCCACCACCACGCCGTCCGCCAAACGGTCACGCAGCTTTAACACCTTCGCGTCCGCACTCAGCGAAACAACATCATTTGTATGCGGAATCACCGTATGCTTCACCCAATCCGCATCCGTCGAATTCGGTCGGCAATAAGCCTCCAGGTAATTAATTCGGATAGACCCGCCCGGAATAGCTGGACCATGGATCACCAGCCAATTCTTTTCCCGCCCAAGCGTCAAACCTTCCGTGGCCGCTGAAAGCGGGAAGGAGGAACCAATCACCAAAAACAGAAAACTGACTGTGAGCCGAAACCGTAAAGAACCGTTTACCATGCGCGGAGATCTGAAATGTTCGCTTTCATTCATTGCAACAGCATTGCCGAGTGGAATACGAAGATCTTCTCAATGTCCCAGTTCCTCCGCAAGTTTATATGCGTCCCAACAGATTGGATAAAATAATTTTGAATTAGCCCGCTTAGATCGCGCGCGTGTCTTTGCAAACTCCGCTAGGAGTGACCTGTGTATAGAACCGCACCCACCAACCCAATCCCTCTTCGTGTTCTCTAAGCCTTGGGTTGAACTGAATTCAATCCTACCTCAACGTCGTCGCTCACCCAAGCCACAGCCGGAACGATCATCTGATTGCTGCTCCTCCGAGCTCAGCCTTAATCTCCTACGTTCAAAAGACCCTGCCGCAGGGTGGAAACCATTAACTGCCGTTGACCACTCCTGCACCTTTTTTGCGGCTGAATCCTTCCTCTTTCTATCCGTGCCCTTCGGTGCAATGCGTCGTCAAGTTATCGAGACCTTGTCCATTCGTCATTGCGCCGCCAAACCGGAGCTGGGAACATGAGGCTTCCCTTCCAAAGCCTTTGCCCTTGTGACTCCTTTCTCAACGAATATACTCCCTCAACACACCAGATCTCGGTCAACGCATAACGCAAATCACAACCGTGACGACGTAAATTCGAAACACATGACGCGGGTAGAAATAGACGTGGTGATTGTTGGCGCAGGTGCATGCGGCAGCCTGGCGGCTAAGGAATTGGCCGATGCAGGCTTCTCCGTCATTATTCTGGAAGCTGGCAAACGCTTCGATTACCTCCCCAACACCGAAGCGAACGGCTCCAAAATCATTTGGTCCGAACCACGCAAATACCTCGGCGCTCACGGTGTGGTTCCGAAAGCCGGGGTAGGTGTGGGCGGCGGAACGCTAGCATGGCTCGGCGTCATGCCTCGGTTCCACCGAAACGATTTCCAAACCTACTCCACCGAAGGCGTTGGCTCCGATTGGCCCATCGGTTACGATGACCTCCGCTCCCACTACGGCAAGATCGAGCACGAGTTTGGTGTGGCGGGTGAATGCGGTCCATTCTCTCCTGAACCTTACAAATTGCCGATGCCTCCGCACCGCATGAACTGGCACGCACAAGTGCTCGCACGTGGTGCCCGGAAATTAGGCGCGCAACCTTTTGCCCCTCCCATCGCGATTAATTCAGTTCCTTACAATGGCCGGCCCGCTTGCACCTATTGTGGTTGGTGCGCCTCTGGCTGTCAGAACGGCTCCAAAGCCACCGCTTCCGGAACCTATCTCCCCAAAGCGGAGGAAAAAGGCGCCCGTGTTGTCAGCGAAGCCTTTGTCTACCATATCGATTATAACGCCGCTAAATCTCGCGTCAGCGGTATCCGTTATCTCGACAGCAACAACCAGGAACATAAAATCGAAGCCCGTGCCGTGATTCTTTCCGCGCACGCCTTCGAAACCCCTCGGCTCCTGCTGCTCTCGGCTAACGCTCATTTCCCGAACGGCCTGGCCAATTCCAGCGGCCTCGTCGGTAAATATCTAATGAGCCATCCCACCTGGCAGGTCTTTGGTACTTTCGATGAACCCATCAATGCTTTCAAAGGCATGCAGATGGGCCACGTCATGGTCCAGGACTATTATCAACCAAGCCCACAAAACGGCTATGCCCGAGGGTTCATCTTGTTGTCGTACATGATGACTCCGGTCACTTACGCGAACCTGAGCGGCTCGTTTCACGGCGCGGACTTTAAGGATTTCCTCCACGATTACCCAAACACGGCCGCGTGGTGGGCCCACGCAGAAGGCCTGCCCGACGCCAACAACACCGTCACCCTCGATCCCGAAATCAAGGACGCGCGTGGTCTCTCCGCAGCCCGCGTCAGCTATAGCTGGGGAGACAACGACATCAAGCTGGCCGCCGCCGCTCGGGATAAAGCCGCCGAAATGATGAGCGCCTCTGGCGCTCGCAAAGTGCGCGTCGGCTTGAACTACGGTGCCCACGCCATGGGCACTTGCCGCATGGGCCACGATCCAAAATCCTCAGTCGTCAATCAGTTCTGCCAAACTCATGACATAGCCAATCTTTTTATCTGCGACACTAGCGTGTTCGTCACCGGTTCTGGCGTAAACCCAACCTTAACCGCCATGGCCATCACCAGCCGTGCCACCAGTCATTTGAACTCCGAAGCCCGAAAGGGAAATCTATGACTTCATTTTTTAATAAATGTAGGGGACGAGGTAACGAGTCTCTGATCTCCCCTGTAGTCACCGCTGAGTCGGCCAAAGTGACTACATAACCCATGCAACTCACCTCAACCCAACTCGCCACCCTGGCAGCCCTGGCCAACGGGATCATCCCGCCTGATCACCGCGATGATGGCGCCGCCTCCGTCGAGGCCGCCTCTCGGCTCGCCGCTCGTATTCAGGCCGGCACAAATGCCGCCCTGTATTTGCAAGGCATCCAAACAGCCGAAGCCCTTGCCCTTAAGCTCCACGGTCGCATTCTATCCGAACTCACTCCATCCCAGGTTCATCCACTGCTCGGCGCGCTCCAAGACCAAATCCCCGCGTTTTTCAAGCAACTGCGCATCGACGTCTCTGCTCTCTACCTGAGCAGCCCGGATGTCTGGCAGCGCGTCGGATTTCCTGGACCGTCCGCTCTCAGCGGTGGCTATCCCGATTTTGATCAGCCTCAAACCCAAAGAATTACCCAGTTAAAGGAAGACCCAATCATGAGCATGAGCGTTCATCCCAACGTCCAGGCGTTCCTCGCCCGGCCAGGCCGCATGTTAATTGGCAGCGAATGGCACGAAAACGGCCAATGGATCGACGCCATCGATCCCGCCCGCGGCAAAGCCATCGGCAAGTTTCCCGCAGGAACAGAAGCCGACGTCAATCTCGCCGTCAAAGCTGCCCGCGCAGCATTTAATGGTGGTTGGCGGAGAATGGCCCCGTACGAACGCGGCCGGCTCCTGCAGAAGGTTGCCGGGTTAATCGAGAAAAATGCCGAAGAACTCGCCCAGCTTGTCACACTCGAAAACGGAAAGCCCCTTTGGGAAGCCCGGAAGGAAGTGGCCACCGCTGTTAGCTGGACCGACTACTACGCTGGCTGGACCACTAAACTCCTCGGCGATACTATCCCGATCTCCCTCCCCGGCCAGTTCCTGAACTACACCGTTCGCGAACCGCTTGGTGTGGTCGCAGGCATCACCCCGCCGAATTATCCATTAACCATGCCCCTGTATAAAGCGGTGCCAGCGCTGGCCACAGGCAATACGATCATCATTAAGCCGTCCGAAGACACTTCCCTTGTCGCCCTCCGCCTGGGCGAACTGTTCCTGGAAGCAGGCATCCCCGAAGGTGTGTTCAATGTCGTGACCGGCTACGGGGAAACTGTCGGAGCTGCTCTCGCCAACCACAACGACGTGGATAAAATCACCTTCACCGGCTCCACCGAAGTCGGCCGCCTCCTCGTTAAGGCTTCCGCCGGCAATCTCAAGAAAGTCTCGCTCGAGCTCGGCGGCAAATCTCCAAACATCGTCTTCGCGGATGCCGACATCGAAGCCGCTCTCAAAGGTGTCTTCATGGGGATCTTCTTTTGCCAGGGCGAAATCTGTTCAGCGGGGTCCCGGGTGTTTGTCGAGCAAACCATCTACGACGACTTTGTTGCCCGCCTCGCGGATATGGCCAAATCCGTCCGCCTCGGCCATGGCCTCGATCCTGAAACAAAGATGGGCCCACTGGTCTCCCGCGAACAACAGCAACGCGTGTTGGACTACATCCGCATAGGCACCGAGGAAAAGGCCGAACTCGTCGCTGGAGCTAAGTCGCCGGATGGCGCCTTGGCAAACGGCTTCTTCGTTGAGCCCACCGTTTTTGCCAAGGTCAACAACGATATGCGCATCGCCCGGGAAGAGATCTTCGGTCCCGTCGCCTGTGTCCTCCCCTTCAAGGATTTTCCCGAAGCGATCGCCAAGGGCAACGACACCCCATTTGGCCTCGCCGCTGGGGTGTGGACCAGGGATCTCCGCAAGGCCCACCAAGCGGCCGCCGCGCTGTATGCCGGAACTGTCTGGGTCAATTGCTACAACGCCTTCGACAACGCATCACCATGGGGCGGAATGAAGCAAAGCGGCTGGGGCCGTGAGAAAGGCCCCTATGGCCTCGACCTTTTCACCCAAATCAAATCCGTCATCATCAACTACACTTAGAACTTGTCACCCTGTGTTATGAAAATATTTCGACTACTTTGCTCCATCCTGGTCGCCGTCGTTCTCACCGCTTCGGCCCAGGCTGAGAAGACCAAGGTCCTCATCATCACTGGTGGACACGACTTCCAGAAAGAACCCTTCTTCAAGCTCTTTCAGGACAATCCGGACATCACCTTCACCAACGCAACGCACGGCAAGACCGCCCAGGCCTACGAACGCGAGGACCTGCTCAGCTACGATGTCGTGGTTCTCTACGACATGATCCCAACCATCACGGATGCTCAAAAGACCAAATTCCTTTCGCTCTTCGATAAAGGAATCGGCGTCGTTGTCCTGCATCATGCCTTGTGTTCATACCAGGCTTGGCCGGAGTACGAACAAATCATCGGAGGCAAATACCTGATGAAAGAGGAGTCAAAGTTCGACATGGTTTTTCCCGAATCCGATTACCAGCATGATGTGGACTTCTCGGTTCAGGTTATTGGCAAGGACCACCCC
>JAQGOV010000487.1 GCA_028293425.1 Verrucomicrobiales bacterium | reverse complement strand
GTTGTCCTGGGTGCGAAAGCGGCCGACCGCGTCGTAATGTTCCAGGCTGAAACCGAGCGGGTTGATGACGGAGTGACAAGTTTGGCAGGCCTGGGGGCGCGTCAGTTCAGAAACCTTTTCCCGCATGGTCAGGTTGGGAGCAAAGTCCGCGTCCTTGAAAGCCACGGCCATGGGTGGCGGCTTCAAGGCTCGGCCGATAATGTTGCGCGTCAGAAATACTCCTCGATGAATTGGTGAAGTGGATTTCGGATAAGAAAATGCGGCCAGCAGGTAAGGATGGGTGATGACCCCGGATCTTTGCTTGTCACCCACTTTTACCTTCACAAAATCGTCCGAGGTGTTGGTGCTCACACCGTAAAAATCCGCCAACCGTTTGTTGAGAAACAGATAGTCGGCAGTGAGCAAGGTTCGAAAATCGGAAGCACCGCTCCAAACCGTCTCCTCCAGGAAAAGGTTCAATGAGGTGCGGAGATCGGCGACGATCTCGGGAGTAAAGCCTGGGAACAGCTTGCCATCCTTCGAAAGGTCCTCGGCCCGGTTCATCTGCAACCAGTGATGCAGAAAAAATTGCATCTTGGCATGGGCTCGTGAGTCGCTGAGCATGCGTTGCGCTTCCCGCGAGACCTGTTCCCGGGTGCGCAGCCCGCCTTGGGCAGCGAGCTTCCACAGCTCTCGGTCGGGCAAGGAATCCCACAAATCGAACGAGAGCCGTGATGCAATGGTGAAATCGTCAGGCTTGCCTCCATCGAGTCCTAAATACAGGAAGCGGGGTGACTTAAGAGTGCGTAGCACCACTCGCTTGACGGCTTCCTCCAACTTTTCGGTGTGCTTCAATTGAATTGAGACAAACAAGCGCTTTTGGTCTTCGGTCAAAGGCCGTCGGAAAGCCGTGGCCACAAATTGGTCGCAGAAAGCCTCGACCTTGGCGACGCGATTGGAATCGCCCTTTTTGCTCTTGCTGAGGGAATCCAGTTGTTTCGCCACGTAGTTTGCGGTTTCGATAGCTGCGTAAGTGCCTGCTTCATCCCATGCCTTGGAAACGGCCACACCGCGTTCATACCCGACACTGCTATCGTCCGCCGGAAAGGGTGTGGTAACAACGAAAGTTGGGGATGTGCTGCTCGGCGTGAGGTTGCGAGCCGGTATAGCCTGTTGCGGCGCATGCGGTGCCTTCCATTGCAGGGAGACGGAGGCGGTTTTGTCCTTCGCGGCCTTAAAGTAGTCGAGCTTGAGCGGGTAAGCGCGGCCGCCGATCAGCTTCAAGAGTGCTTTGTGCTCGTTTAACTGACCAGAGGCTACGGAGGCGTCTATGACTGGCTCATCCTCGTGGTTTACCCAGAGACGCGCGCCATTGGGGGTTTTTAGGATGAACTCGTATTCCCCAGTTTCGTCGGCAATGACCGAGCCGCGCCAGTTCATGGAAAAACCATTGGTTCCATCACCGGCCACCTCCGGCCTGCTTTTCCCGAAATCGAAATCCACCTGTCGATCGACCTGGTCCTGGATTTTCTTATTGAAGCCTGCGGAGTTGTAATAGGCAGCTTTAAGACCACGCTCCTCGCCAATCAGATTGTCCTTGCCCGTAAAAAACTTAATTAGATCCGCAACCGTGTTTTGATACTGGCGGTTTGTGAGATGCACGAGTTCGACGCGGGCTGGATGATTGCGCGCGCGTGCTTCGCGTGAGTAGAAACTGTCGTTGATGAAGCGGGCAACAGCATCGGCATCGGGTCCCACGCACGTGCCGGGATCATCCTCCGGCATGTTTTTGGAAATATAGCGGGTGAGCTTTTCGAGAGACCAATCACCGACCAGCGCTTCGTCGTACTTTCCTTTGGCTCCCTCTCCTGCCCTTCCATGGCAACTGGCACATTGTTTCTTGTAGATTTTGCGTCCATCGGGCTGCTTTGGGGCACCAGTAGCCGCTGGCACGATGCAGGCAGCGAGGCCCACCACCAGGAACGCTAAAAACTGAGCTGACCGAACATAAAACATGGCTACATCAAAGAATCTTACAGACGCCCTTCCTGACGATGAAAGAGGCTCGGTTATTCGGCTGTTCGTAGGGTAAGGGTGGTTGTTTGGCGCGGAGCAAGCGGCCATCATTCCGGCAACGGCTTACCTTTGGTTTCCGGGGCGAACCAGATCATTACCATCCCTACGATGTAGATCAGGACGATCGTTGCCCCGGCCTTGGCATAGCTTTTGTCGAAAAAAGCCATTAACGAAGACATCTGCCACGCGCCTGCGGCAGCGAGAATGCGGCCAAAATTATAGGAGAGCCCCTGCCCTGTCGCGCGCACTCGGGTTGGGAAAAGCTCCGGTAGATAAAGCGGGAGCCAGCCGTAAAAGGCGGCGGTGAAAAAACCGACTGCAAATACAGCCCAGCAAAAACCGGAGGTGTAGCTATGGAATGCACGAAAAAGCAGTTGGCAGACAGCGAACGAACAAACGCACAGCCCGAAAAAGACTGGTCTGCGTCCAAATCGCCCTCCGATCAATGGAGCAATGATGCAACCTGCGGCCGCTCCCATCGCTGAAAACAACTGCACGATGGCCTTCACCTTGGGCATTTTGCCACCAGTCATTTGATCAGCCCAAAGGGGAATCCATTGCACAATTCCCCAGGTCACAATCAAAGCCACGGAGGAGAACAGAATCGCGAACATTGTATTCCGAATGAGTGCCGGCGAGAAAATCTCTTGGATCGGTTTTGAGCGCCCCTTGCGAACTGATTGCTTCCATTTCTCCGACTCAGGCACGAACAAACGGATTAAAAAAGTCAAAACTGCCGGAGCAGCACCGACCATCATCACCCATCGCCATGAATCGCGCGTGACGTTGAACTGAATGGCGATAATAGCAATAATCGCATAACCAAGGTTTGCAGACGCGCCGATGAGACCGGCCATAAGGGGTCGTCTTTTCTCGGGCCAACTTTCCATGACCAACGCCACGCCCAGGGCCCATTCCCCGCCCAGTCCCAGCGCCGCGATAAACCGGTAGACACCTAAATGCCACGGCTCACT
>JAQGOV010000462.1 GCA_028293425.1 Verrucomicrobiales bacterium | reverse complement strand
GACGGACTTTTTCACGAAAACACCTCCCCTTGGTTTACTCTTTGCATCTAGGCTAAAAGTGGTTCCCGGTGTTCCCATACGGCACGCCTTGCAGTTTTTTAACGGGCTGCTAGGAGAGAAAGAATTTTCCGAGCGTCCCTTTGGGAGAGGCGAATCACGGATTCCCGTTCGATTACCCTTTGTGCTTCCTGATACGCGCTTTGCACCACGAACTGATTCACCGTCGCACCAAGAAGCTCCGCAGCCTGCTCGAGTGTCTCGCGAACATTATCGGAAACACGGGCGGTGATTTGTGTGCGAGGCACTTCTCTTTTCTGTCCCATGTGGATACACTGCCATTTTGCGGCCGAAGATACAATCCAGCGCTACTTCGGACATGGTGGCCTGAACAATTGTTTGTCGGATTCTCCGAGCTCTGCGGCAATAATAAGGCTGAATGATGATGGAAGACCTGGAATTATTGCAAGAATACGCGGAACACCGCTCCGAGGCTGCTTTCTACACGCTTCAGAAATTCCAAAGTTTTAAGCTTCAAGTTTTCTAAAGACTGCTAATCTCGCACCCGCCAGCGCTCTACATGAAAACGACCATTCCGGAAGAACTGAAGCAAAACGTACCTCAGACAAGCTGGGGCAAATTCCTCGTAGCCACGCCTGTCATCATGACGGTCCTGGCCACGCTCCTCGCGGGGCTCGCCTCCAGCGAGATGACCAAGGCGCAATATGATCGGGCGTATGCCGCTCAGATCCAGGCCAAGGCGGGCGACCAATGGGGCTATTTTCAGGCCAAGAAAGCCCGTGGCGCCATGCAACTCAACACCCTCGAATTACTCCAGGCCACGGTGGAAATCCACCCGCTCTCAGCCGCCTCTTTAGGAGGCTTGAGCCCGGAGGCAACCGCAGCCATCGCGCAGAACCAACTACCGACCATCGCCCGTTCTCAGATGGACGAGCAGGTTCGGGTTGCGCTCACGGCGCTGGAAGAATCGAAACCAGAAACCGAAATCGCCAAGTTATTAAAGCTGGTGAATCCGAAGACTCTGGACGCTGCCCTGCGCGCCGCCAAGAACGATGCTATTGCTTTCGACACCGCGGTGAAACCAGTCGGGCAAAGTCTGGAGCAGCTGGAGAAATCGCTGGCCACGAACCGGCCGGCCGCACGCGATTTTGCCGCCGCTAAGATGCGGTTGACCGCGACACGCTACGACGCGGAGGCGCGGCTGAATCAAACCATTGCCAACCTTCTCGAGCTGCAAGTGCGCCAGAACAATATCTCAGCCGAGCGCCATCACCGACGCAGCGCACGGTTCTTTCTCGGTATGCTGGGAGCGCAGGCCGCTGTCATCGTATCCACTCTGGCCATGGCCGCCCGCCAAAGGAATTTGCTTTGGACGCTCGCCGCCACCGCCGGCATCGCCGCCCTCATCTTCGCCATCTACGTTTACTTGGCGGTCTAAACGCGTAAAGCACCGCGATTCGCTTTCCAACAAATAACCGGACGAACTGGTCCGGGTTGTCGCTGCGGGTCTTTGTGAGACGCTTATACGTCTACGACTTTGTCGGTTCAGCAACCTTTGTGGGCGCTTCAGTCACGGTTTTGTCCGTCTTAACCTTTTCGCCCGACCGTTTCAGCTCCAACTCGGCAGCCAATCGTTTTTCTTCGATTTGGGCGGGAGACATCCGGCCGTATTTCCCATCGGTCATCCTGTAGAAGTGTCCTTCTTCGTTTAAGTAAGCGTGTATCCACCAAACAAAGAACAACACCACCGCAACCTTTGGCCACTTCGCAGGTTTCTCTGCATATTCGTCCGCGGAAGTGAACTCAGCGCCACGTGGCAAGGTGGCCACACCGGTCAAAGCGCCGCCGAACGGAACATTCATCCTGGCCCGGGCATTCACGGCCCAGCCATTCGCATCCAGGATCGGGCCAAGGTTGCGTTTGCGCAGTTTTAGATAGGCGATAAACATCGATGGCGCGGAAACGAGCAACATGAACAAGAGGATCACCAGCGGAATCTGCCACTGCGGCAGCGTCTTGAAGAAGCCCAGGAAATACCCAACGGCCGTGCCCACCGCGCCAAACGCCACGGCCAATGCCGCGACGATTCCAACGTCCACTTTCTTCGGTTCCTCGGCCTTGGTTTTGTCGCCGGACGTGGCAGCCTTTGTTGCCGCTTCCAATTTGGCGGAGGACGCTGCCTCTACTGCCGCCGCCTTCTTGGCAGCGTTCTCCTCAATGTAGCGAACCAGCTTTTTGTAAGGCGACCAGAACGCTTGCCGGATGCTGATCGGATTATCCACGATCTTGGTGATGGTCGCATCCCAATCCCGGCCTTTGCGATCATAGAAAATTCCGTTGCGACCCACCATGAGGTGATCCGAGTCGCCCCCGGTAAACGCCGCCACGATTTGCAGCTTCTCCCCCGTGCCTTTCAGGAAACAATCGCAATACGCCAGATAAGTGCCGGCCAAACCGGCCATAGCGGCATGCTTGCCAGCGTCGCTGACCACCAGGCAGAGGTCACAGCTGCGCTGGTCGAGATAAAGCGTGCCTGCCTGGAACATCGCCTTCTCCTTCCGGCCATAAAAATCACGGAAGTTCACGAAGTTTCCGCACAGCTTGATCAGATCGCGATGATAATGAACCAGCCGATGCAGTCCGATCACGGCCAGGGAATTTCCTTCCTCGGCTTTGTCCTGTGCGATTAGCGCGGTCAAAGTGTCCTTGGAGTTGGAGGCGAGAATCTCTCGAGCCCGGGTCAATCCGATCTTCTCAATCGAGCCACCGGTCTTGCTGGCATTCCATAAATCGAAGGCCGAGAGGTTGCCGACCACCGCGTTCCAATCCGCTTCAGTCAGCACCGTTTTGGGTCCAAGCATCGGCTGCACAGCATGGGTCTGCAATGCCGCGATGGCAGTTGTCCAGGCTGGGTTGATCCCCTGGGTAAGAGGCAGCGGTGTTGTGGCCCCCACTTGCGCCAGCGGCAGGCTCGCAATGTCGCTATGGTTATTCGTCAGAACATTGGCGCCCAATGCCGCGTATTCGCGTTCGTCACGATTCAGCGCCGTGACGGATCGCGGATCGAACGCGGCGAGCCGCCCGCGGGCAAAATAATCATCCACCTTGGCCTTCACAGCCTTGACCGCGCCGGAAGCCACTTCAGTGTTCAAACCCAGTGGCAGAATGGACGCATCACCCTCGGCCTTTTTCCACCAATCCGAGTAAGCTGCGGCATCGGCGAAAAACCGGTCCACCTTGGCCTGGCTCACGCCTGGCTTGCCGCTCGCGTCCGTATCAGGGCCGAGGCAGTTGATGATATCAGCAATCAGTGCCTTGGTGGCGTCGTCATTCGCGGTGTCGGCTGGCACGATGCCATCGCCATTGAAAGGCTTGGCTGCAAAGGGTTGCGCCGCGGAAGTGGCATCCGCGATTGTAATTTCGCCAGTGTCGGCCGTGGCGAGGACTTTCCTTGCAAAGTTTACGATCAGTTTGCCCTCATCGGTGGAGTCGTTGATCGCAGCCGGGCGCAACGTGGGCGAGCCCTTCAGCAAATCATCCGGGTTCTTCAGCAAACTGCCCGCCCATTTGGCGGCGTTGATCAATTCCGGTGCGCGCACGCGGCCGTCTTTGTCGGTATCGATCAAGGCCAGGGTGGTTTTATCGAACTCCACGCCAGTGGTTGGGCACGCCAGCGCCACCCACAGCTTCTGATCCAGTTTGTCGAGGTTCATGAGGTCCGCCCCGCAGGTCAGCGACACCTGGTTGAACCCGCCCGCGCGGAAGAATTTCCAAGGATATCTTTTTGAAGAATTGGTTTCGTTAGCCATATAATTTTCCGGGGCGCTATGGTTCCTATAAATTTTCCAAATGTCAGTCATAATCACCACGGACCATGACGCTCGAATTGATATACCCTTGCAATTGATAGATTTGCGGGAGTTCACACACTGAGGAAACCGTCGGATGTGCCACAGCGACATAGCCGCATGAGGGTGGAACTACCCTTGTCCCATTTTCCCTGCGGGAGAAGGTCGCGCCATTGCCAATAGTTAAGCCTGGCCTTGAACGACGCATAGTCTTCCCCTCTCTTCCGTTTGATACATCCTGGTTCAAATCACGCCCCTAAAGCTCAGCTTCGAGGGCGGCTCCCTGGGCAGTGATAACATGGCGCTGGCCCCGGCCTTTTTCACTGTAACACCGGCTTTCGGAGATCAATTTCGGGACCTTTCCGGAAGTGTCCAGCCAATAGATAAATGAGCCCCATTCCTCAGGCACGAAGAAAAACATTTTGGGCTCTTTTAATTCCAGGAGCGGCTCCAGTTCAGGAAGCCGAAGGCTTAATCGTCGAATCGGTTCTTCAATGCGCTCACGAATAAGATTGTGAAACTCCTTCTGCATTTGCATGAGATCACTACGCGGCACCTGATGATGGAGGATCGGCTCCAGGAGCTCGTACAAATGTTCGTATTCCAGCTTTCGAGCAATATCGACAGGGCGTTCACCTTTTGCATTTCGCAGGGTCCGCCAGGCTCCCAAATCAAGAAAAAAATTAATACGCTGCTTGGAAGAACCGCGTTGCGCGGCGTGATGAAGCGGAGTAGAGAATGACCGGTCATTAAATCCACAACAATTGATCATGGCGTAGTGCATCCAGATCTCGCGGGGTTCGCAACGCACTCGTCGAAACAACGGACGGATGCTGGGCCCCCGATCATTTTCGGCAGAGTCGGCCATCGTTTCTCGAAACCTGACATAAGGCTCCGGGCAGCCATCGGCTTTTGTAATTCCGTCCCAAATAATGTCCTCGAACACGCGTGCTGATACTAAACCTTGTTCGCTCTGGCCTGTAAATCTAATTGGGCAAACGCGTCAAGTTCTGGCTTAAATTTGTCACTCTCCAAAACTTCTTCGTCTACCAGCTTCGTCTATTACTTCATCTCAATTCTGCCAATCCAGTTCCTTCCTGCCGATCAAGCCTCAACTTGCCCACTAATCGGCTTGCTTTTGCGGAGCTTTCTACCATCCTTCCAAAGAGCCAATGATGTTCACCTGGTCTCTTTTTGCTCGGTTCTGTATCCTCTTCGCGTTGTCTGCGTCTGTTGCCAAAGCAGAGTTGCAGGAAACATGGCGTGTTGTATTTACCAATCTCACCGCGAGCAAGGTTGCTTCGGACTCCTCCAACAATCTCATCATCCTCAGCCCGACTGTCCTGAGCACCAATGGTGATGGTAAATATAACGCAGTGGTTTCTAAAGTAGGAACTAATGGTGCCATCTTATGGAGGACCTTCCTCAACAATTTTACTCCTCGAAGTTCCGGTGAACAGGACTTCGTAGTTGATCGATCAGGAAACACCTATCTAGCAGGCGGGAGGCTGGGAACCGTCGTTCTTCAAAAACTAAACCCCCAAGGTGTTCCTGAATGGGCCATCAACGATCCACTCCAGACAAATCGGTCTCCATTCCTGGCCATTGACTCGATTGGAAACATCGCGCTGGCCGGTCTGGATGGTTCGTATCCTCCAACCTCTTGTTCAGTGGCAAAGTTCTCTCCGTCTGGGAATCGTCTACTTTCCACAAACTATCCCCTATCCAATTCTCCTTTCCTTTCCTTTTGGGCTTTTTACCTGGATGCCGCTGACAATTTCATCTTCATCAATCAGTCAGGTGCTGTTGCTCAAACCAACCCAGCTTCAATTACTAAACTTTCGCCCGAAGGTCATCTTCTCTGGAATCACGCCCTGCCGACGGCGGAAATACCAAACTTACTGGTTGATTACAAAGTTGAGGCCGAAGGTTCCCTGTACCTCAGCAGTTGGAGCGGCGTCACCAAACTGACGGCTGACGGTCATCTTGCGTGGACAGCAACCAACACCGGGCGCGTCCTTTTGGCCTACCCCGATGGCAGCATCCTGACAAGACAAGCAACCATCGATCACCCTCCTGAACTCCAAAAGCTTTCTCCCACAGGTCAACTGATGTGGAGAATACCAGAACCCTCTGGCGAAAAAACATTCGCATGCGCTGCGACCTCTGGTGGCAACCTTATCCTCCCGATGGTCTCATACGTGTCTTCTGGTCTTCGCGTGCAGTTCGCCAGCCTCAATGCAGATAAGGAGTTTTTGTGGAGCAGTGGCACATTCAGCTCTCAAGAGTTTTCCTGGGAACCTCTTTTTCTTGGAATGCCTGACGGCACGATTCGCCTTACGGGAACTGATCTACATATCTATGAAAATTATTCAACGACCTTCGCTTTGCAAAGCGCCTCGGTCGATGGCGCACCTCGTATCCTGAGCCATCCTCAGTCTGCCACGGCTATTTGGGGTCGCCCCTTTCAGTTCTCAGTCACTGCCAGCGGAAAGGAACCACTCCATTATAGTCTGTTCAACGGAACGAACTTGTTGTCAGCCGGGTATTCGAATGCCTTCGTTCACACTTCGTACAGTCCTGGCGACAACTATTACATTCTCGTCACAAACGCGCTCGGAAAAGCGTGGACGCATTTTGCATCACTCCAAGTCATCGTACCTCCTTACTCATACCCCGATTACCGCGAGGCGTTTTCCTGCATCAACGCTACTATCCCCCTCCACGCAAACGCCAACGGGAGTGGGCCCTTGAGCTACCAATGGGCGCACGATGGAGCCCTGCTGCAAAACCAAACGAATGAGGTGCTAATATTGCCATCTCTTCAAGCCAGCTCCGCGGGATTTTACTCGGTCATCGTTTCCAATGCAGGTGGCACTATTACCAATCTGATTCGGTTGACGATTGCTCCTGGCCTTCGCGAGGAATGGCGGAGTGTTCAAGATCCTGGTTCCTTGGAAGGCTTTTATGCTCAAGTCGCGCTTTCGAATGAAACCCGTTATGTGGCGTTCCAAAATGAAATCAGAAGCTTTTCGGACAACGGAAATATCCTCTGGAAAACCAATGGTTCCTTCAAAAGCGTGGTGTCCGACGGTTTGGGAGGTTTTGTGGTTCTCACCCCGGAAGGCCTGGAAAGATTCTCAACCGAGGGCAAATCTCTCTGGCAAAAATCCCTCGCTGCTCGCTCTGTTTTCGTGAAGGACAATTTGATTTATACTGCTCAGGACGCGATCCGGATTTTCGACTTGTCCGGAAATGCGGTGGGTAGTTGGGCACCGCAGTGTGGGGATTGTTCAGGCTTTACGATCTATCAATTCCAAAGGGCGGCAGACGGTGACCTGCTCTGTAGTGGCTTCACATCCGACCATGAACTTGCTGTGGCTAAATTCGACCAACTCGGACAGACCCGTTGGATTGCCCGGACTGGCATTTGGCCTGACCTCTACAGCAGCCGGCGATATGATGTGGTTGCGGTCTCCGACGGATGGATTGCTGTAGGGGGGGTGACGGATTCAAATAATGTGTCACTGGAAACTACTCTCGTACTGGATGGAAATGGACAGGAGATTTGGAAAACTACCCAGGAAACACCTCATTATTTCAACGAGCTGCATCTGGCAATAGGTCCTTCCAATTCCTTGTTCACGGCCTATGGAAGTGAGGTAACAAAATATTCTCTTGAAGGTGAGAAGTTATGGTCTTCTCCCCTCGGCCACCCGGCTGCTGATTCCTACGTATTTATTTGCATGACGGTTGATGCCCAGGGTTTCTTGTATGTCGTCGGTTCCAATGAATCTGAATCGTTTCTGCAGAAGTTCAGTCCGAAGGGCGATTCCATTGCTATTTCGGGGCTGTTTTTCAACTTCCGCCCAGCCTCCGCTTCGCTTGCTTTCACTGATGCACTCGATCTCTATGTTGCAGCTTCAGGGTCTGGAGGAACTGCGCTTCTTAAGCTAGCCCAAACGATTTCGCCGAATGCACCCACCATCACGGACGGACCCAATCCAGCCCATTCAATCGCCATTATCGGGAACTCGCTCACCCTTACCGCAACCTTTGACGGCGCGACCCCGATGTCCTTCAGATGGATCAGACAGGGGAAGTTTTACGGAGTTCACGAAATTCCGGGTGCGACAAATGCGACCCTCACTATAACCAATCTGGATTGGGACGACGCTGGAGATTACTACGTCGAGGTTCGAAACGCCTTCGGTGTCGTCAGTAGCCGCGCGGCGGCCGTTGTTGTGGGAGCCATCCCTTACTTTGATATTGGTGAAGTCGACCGGTATGGTTATCCGGTCGCTCCAGAACTAGTGCAGGTAAATCAGGGCGGCTCCCTCGTGCTGGATGCTCTGGATTCTGGCTTTTCCCAGGTTGAGCAGTGGCAATGGTTCCTCAATGACCTGCCTATTACTGGTGCAACCTCATCCCAACTTCACTTGGCAAATGTAGAAGCAAACCAGGCTGGCGTCATTACCCTCGTTGGCAGCAATATTTTCGGAGTGCATTCCGTTTCAGTGCCACTCTTCGTTAATACGAATCTGACGGTTGCGTTTGAGATTTCAATAGATGCCGGGCCAGTCTTAAATTACTTCGACATGTCCCCGCACTTGGCGGTGAATGCTCAGATTGAATCCTTCTTGCTTGGGGTAATGGGACCACTGGACTTTGATTCCAACAATTCCAGGTGGTTTTTGCATAAGTACTCCCCAACGGGAGATCTCCTGTGGAGCCTCGAGGATGAGCTGAGCTACCTTTCCGTTTCCGGCCCTGCCCTCGAATTGGATTCTGCGGGCAATTTGTTTTTGACATACAATGTGCTCTCACCCGAGTGGCAAAGTGGCGTGATGGTGAAAAAAATTGCTCCGAATGGTGCTGTCCTATGGCAGACAAACCTCTCTGCGGAAGGCTCGACTTACCGGGAGATGGTTGCTTCAGGTATAAATGCCGCGGGAGAGATGTTCATTATTGGCATGGAAGCTCCTCCAGACCGTTCTTCCAGTCTAATCTTTATCACGAAACTAAACGCCGACGGCAGCATGGCTTGGAGCACCAATCGCCTCGGATATGCTTCAGCTCTCGCGACAACTCCGGACGGAGGAGTCGGCCTTGTGGTCAATGAGTCCATTACCAAACTTGGTCCAGATGGCGCGGAGCTCTGGACCAGAGGCTCCAATTTATTTTCCTTCTACGCCGACCCATTCGGAAACTTATATGCCGCTGGGGAAGGCATCCTCAAAGTGGCCCCTGACGGCGCTGTCCAGTGGTGGCGTCCTGATGCAGGAATAAATCCGCGCGCCACTTCCAACTCGCTCCTGCTCGTAATCGACGGAGGGCTCGCTAAGTTCTCAACTGTTGGGGAGCAGCTTTGGCATAGCAGCATAGCAGGCGTCGTTTACATGCTGGGGCCGCAGGACGAAGCTTACGTTTCTGGCGGATCCCAATCTGTACTCTGGACCCGCAAGCTGGATCGATTAGGCAGCCAGGTGTGGGTGGCCAAATCCTCTCTGGGCACAAATTGGCAGAATCACGGAAACGCTATTGCCCTTTCTCCGCATGGTGACGTAACAACAGCCCACCTGCTGGTAAATACCACGAATAACGAAGCCAGGTATTTGGTGACGCGTTACAAGCAAAACACCAATTACACCGCGCCGGCGGTTTACGTGACTCCCGCCATTGCCTCTATCACCTTCGGTCAGGAACATTGTTTCACTGGGCATGTCACCACAGCAGAAAACTATCACCTGCAATGGTTCAAAGACGGATTTGTCTTTGAGGGGCAAACTAACCTAAACCTATGCCTTCCCGGCAACTACACCTCCTACGGCTCATACCAATTGGTTGTCTCAACTCCGAGTTCGATAATCCGTTCGGCAAATAATGAGCTGCAACTGCGCCTTCCGTCCATCTTTCCTGTTGCAACACCCACCCCGGGAAGCCTCTTCTTTTTGGCTTTTCCAAAAAATTCCAGCTACCTAATCCAGATCCAACGTTCCACGAATCTGGTCGATTGGGAGTCACTGACCAATATACCGCCAGGAAATAATTATTTTTCAGTTCCAGTCGGTCAAGGAGAAGCCCATTTTTTCCGAGCCGTGCAGCAGTTGCCTTAGAGTAGTGGCTCTTTCGTTCTTCTGTTACGGGGTCGGACCTTTGTATTCATTATACAACTTTCCCTGGCCTGCTTTTTCCCTCCCAATAGAGCAGATGACTCAGGTGCCCAGATGTCCCCATCCGCAGCCTCCTGGCTACCCACGCCAAGGTCATGGTGGTTTCTCCCCGCAGCGCCGGGCACCTTAAGTTTCTGCAGTTCCCCTTTGGGCGTGGATTTGCCGGCCGGTTTTGGCGCAAGGCTCTCCGAGTGTCTTGGCAAAGGATACTCGGTCCTTTTCGTTACAAAAGACCGCTCCTCGTCTATTGCCATGGCTCATCACGTGGTAAATGGCTCTCCGCGTTTTTCTCCTCGGCGGCCTTCGTGAAATTGAACGAGCCTGTCAGCACGGTCTCGCCATCGATAACCATGATCTTGTTATGGGCAATGACGTGCTGCGCGTCGATAAGAGGCGCGATTCCCGAGTTGGCCAAAAAACAAGAGCTGCCTCTCAGAGAGCTCAAAGACATGGAGGTGCGGGAAACCCAAAGGTTCTATACTCAACCAGCCAACCAATTGATTGCCTCTGTCCAGTTGCAACACATCAAGGCTTTGGACGACTCGCGGGTCTTACGAACAAAGAATGACTGGACTCTTATAACTTTTTGCGTGATCCTGCCCCAGCTGGAGACCGAATCAGGCAGTTAAGGACGTTCAACCCTTTGACTGAAAAAATGAAAGCTTTCGTGCACAATTTTGTCCTATTACCACTTTTGCTTGTGTGCAGTAGCGCCTCCGCAGACGTTACTAGAATAATGAGTGTTTCCATAGCGGACACTTGGGTGTTCGGCATGCAAGCTGACTCACTCTCCGCACAAAGCAAGGAGGTGGGCCTTTTCGAGAAATCGTTCAGCGGCCGTACCAACACGGATTCCATAAGCTTATCTCAAACCCTTTATACTTCTACTCGGGTAGTCACAAACGCGAATTTCGTAAGGATCATCTTTTCAACCACGGCAAGTTGCGATGCGGAAGCCCCAAAATGGCTTCAGGCAGATGTAATCAGTGACGCATTTAGCACAGTAACCCTTTACGCGGCAAAGGTCCCATTTCGTGTCATCGTAAAAAGGTTAGATCGCGTGGGGCCTGGTAATATTTTCGTAGCTGTCGCTATCCCAGGGGGCTTCAATCCAAGTAGAATTGACACTGTCGGAGAGTTTAGCGGATTCCTAGGCCCTGACCTCACCGGTTATTCGCGGTTTGATTTTAGTGCGGGAATCTCGGCAAACTCATATGGATTACCTGATGGTCCTTGGAGTGCTCATTCCGAGGTTAAAATGGAGGTTGAAGTTATTGTGGGCGAACTGGTGCCAGGCGAAAGCGAAGTTGGTCCCATTTTTCCTCATCATCACGAACCAAATCGCCGTGGCGTGCCCTCAGGCGCTGTTTTCACTAATGTGAAGGACATGGCATGGATTGACCCCGGGTTGGCTTACGGTTACCGCTTTGATTTGCTGAGCAATTCCCTTTGCTCTCGAATTCTCAGCTTCCCGCATACCGGTAATCCTGATCAAAAATACAAGGTTTTTGTAGGCACATTAAAACTTGGCGAATTCTCGCGAACAAATACGGTTGATTTTGTTCAGTTGACTGGCTCCCCGGTATCGTCGTTTCGCATCACTGGCCTAGCGCCACAAGGGGAGACGAATTTCGGCAATGCGTTTCCCATCCAACTCGGTTTTACAACCGCAACAAACAGTCTTTTAGTAATGCCCATCGTAAACTCGCCTGCTAGCGCGGTAATCGATGGAGAATTTTTGCGCCTGTCATGGGTTTCCGAAGAAAATATCTGGTATGACGTTTACCAATCCAGTGACTTCCGCACGTGGGCCCTCATTTCAAACCACATCTCAGGAACGGGGGATACAGTAACTATTCCGTTCACGTCTTCAGGGTCTGCGAAGTTCTTTAAGTTGGGGATTTTGGACGAATGAAGCGATTGGAAAAGGGGTCACCCAAAAAGGCGTCAACGCACAGATTGGTCTCCTTCGGTTAATAAATGGCGCTGAATTCCTGCCGCTTTGGCTTCAGTCATTGTTCCCATCCATCGATGTAATGAAACCATAACGGGTTCGAGCCGCAAGCGCCCCGCCACCTTGAGCTTCACGCCAACATTCTCTACAGGGGACGATCCCCTCCTCATTTGATGCTCATAGACCCCACCAGCATTTTTCCAAACCCTTGATCGGCGAGTTGGTTATGAGGCTTACACCCAATGGTTGGGAGTTTGTTGATTATTCAGGACTTGTTAAACAAATTGGCCTCCTCGTCGCGTATATTTACATTAAACACCATGAATGGTTTCAATAGGGAGTATCTTTTTCCCATGTCGCTGAAGCTCTAAAAGGAATGCGGTAAAGTAAGCTTTAGTTTCAATGTTGCCGGTAATGAGTAGTCGATCAGCCACATCGTCGCTTTCACGCACAATAATTCCTTTGTAAGACTTTTGGCCGGAAGTAATCCTATTGGCTGCACTAACGTAATTCGTTCTGGCAATGCTCCCTGCGGCTTTATACAAAAGAATGCAGCCTGCTAGGACTCCGAAAAGAAAAGCTCGTGTTTTGATCCTCATTTCACCTCCGTTTTTCGCTATATTGTTAAGGGTTCAGCCCCGCACAATGTAATCCTCACTTCTTTTCTCTCAGTCGAATGTCACCGCTAGCCGGCAGCGGTGGTGTGGATGCTCGCGCGCTCGCCTCGCGCTGCTCGAAAGTGAGGGTGACTCGTTTTGCTTGTGAACCCAGGGCGTCGGCTCGAAGGCTCGCCTTTGCCGCTGGGCTAAGGAATTCTTGTCCCTTCAGGACTGCAGAATGCGCCACGGCAAAAGTTTCGTGACTACCTCAGACGGAATGTCCGACGCTCCTGAGCCAGGCTGCGCTAGCTTGGGGTTATGTAAGCGCCATTCCCCCAAATGGGGTTTTGGAGCACGCATAAACCATCGCCACTGTCCCGATTCTTTTTTGCCTTCATCTTTCATACTTGCGGGCTGTAGCTACCGACGTGAGGAGGCAGACAGTCCCGCCTTAGTCGTTGGACTTCACTCCCAAAGTTGCCGCCAGCCCGTTGTGTTTGTCGCCTTTGGGCAGCACGCCCTCACCTCATTTTATACAGATGCACATCCCACGCGGCAAAGTCATCCGTGAAAACCCCGTCCTTAGCCTTCAGCTCACGATTTTCTCCGATCACGGAAATCGTTTGGGCTCCCGCAATTCCCGGCAGCGCGAATTTAGCGTTGGTCTTACCGTCACGCATGGCTGCGGCAAAGAGATACGTTGCGCCACTGTGCGCTTTGATCATGGTTGCGATGGGCACCTCGGCGTTGCTCGAGTCGACAGTGGCCTTGGCTGCCAGGGGCGGGCTGTTCAGCACGGGAGCCAGGGACGCGATCTGGTGGTTCAGCTCCGTCGCGGCCTGGAGCATCTCCGGATCATCGAGCAAGGCGGCTTCGCGGAACACGGGTTTGAACTGGTGTACGAAATAGATCAATCCGCGCGAGCCGTGGATCAGCGACATCCAGGCTTCGGCGCGCAGTTGGCGCGGAGTGGCTTTCTTCGCCACGTTGCTGATGTGGGTGCACTCGAGGCAATTCCAGACGACCTTCTCGCCTTTGCTCCAGTTCACCAGGCGCTCGACTCCTTTTGGGACATACCAGAGGTTACCAGCAATTTCCTTGCTGTCATGAACGGCCGGGTAGATATCGAACGAGACGATGTCAGCACCCTTCATGTATTCGGGATAATCTTCCGGATGATTGCGTCGCACACCGCGGCCGATGTAGTTATCCCACGCGACACCCTGCCCCATGTTCAAAAGCACTGGACGCGATGGGTCGGCTGCGCGGACCTTTCCGTAGCCCTCAACGATCTTCGCCGGTGGAATTGGCGGGCCATACCCTTTGCCCTGCGGGAGGGATTGGGCGTTGTCCGGTTCATCCCCGTGCATCCAGCCGATGATGGTGGGGTCATCCAGGTGCTGCAGCCCCACGCTGTTCTGGTGGCAAATGAGTTTCATGCCTGCTTTCTTGAGTGTAGCCAGTTGTTCTTCGCTCGGCCCCTTCCACAATCCCACATAGGTGTTGATGCCCGCCTTGCGGTATTGCTCAGCTTTCGAAGGGCTTTGCAGCCAAACTGCTATGGGAAAGAAATTGGGATCCTGACCGGGGCCATGTTCCCATTTTGCGTAGGGATTGGAGCCTTGCGGTTTCTCGGCCGCGAGCATCGGCATGCTTGAATATAGGAGAAGCGCCGCGAGGCATGGCTTGAAGAATAGATGGAGCTTTTTCATTTTGTGATTATCACCCAGATAGACTCCTGGGACCGAGGATTTATTGACTCAAACGCTTCCGAAAATCCGGTTGCCCCAATTCCCTACAATCACACCCTTGCAAAACAAAGTAAACTATCCTTCCATGTAACCAATGCCCGGGATTGAAGCCAACAACGCCAATCATTTTATGAGACTCATGCTCCAGCCGCTGATCTGTGCGCTCTTGTTTGCTTCATTCGCGATCCAACTCCGGGGAGCCGATATGGCGCCCGATTTCACGAAACTGGCGCCGGTCCCATTATACTCATCGGCCAAGGAGGCAGCGCGAACCAACCAGATTCCTACCGAAGGAGTCGATGCGGTCAGCCAGCCGGACGTTTTGCGCACAGGCGACTCCGTCACCGCCCTCATCAGCCTTTTCGAAAAGCGTGGGGAAAAATCGCAATGGCTGCTGCACGTGGAAGCGGTCGAACCAACCGCCCAGGACAAAGCGCGTAAAGCCCCGCCGTCCTCTACCTGGTATGTGGGCGCCGGGGACAAAGTGACGTTCGGCGGCTCGGCAGCGCCGGTCAGATTGCGACTGCTGGGGCCGTTCGCGCCTGGCTCCACTAAAGCGCCCAGGTTTCAGGTCCAGGAAACCCGCATCACGCTGAACCCCGGATTCCTGAGCATCGGCCTGGACCAGGCCGCGGCCGCTTTCCATCGCATCCGACAAAACAACCTGCACGGCAAACTCCCCATCCGCCCCAGGCCATTTACCGAGGCTGAGATTGCCGATGGAAAGAAAGCCGTGGCCGTTTTGCAGTTGAGCGCGGGCGAACAACGCGCCATCGCCGGTTCGCAATTGGCACTCATGTCTTACATCCACCTCGTCCAGCAAGCACCAGGGCTCGACAGTATCTTTTACAAGGTGGTCAAACTCCCATCCGTCTGGTCTGTCGTGCGAAACATCGGAGTAAACACGAGTATAAACCTGGAGAAAGACCATGTATCCCCAATCTCGGTTTCCAATTGGAACCTGCTGCCGGACATGCCTTCCTACACGTTTCCGTTGTCACTGCAGGT
>JAQGOV010000677.1 GCA_028293425.1 Verrucomicrobiales bacterium | reverse complement strand
TGGATTCAGTCCCGGTATCCTCCACTCGCACAAATGACCCTGGCCGCATTTCAAACTCTCCCAGCGGAAAATAAATAGTTGTCGTATTGGCTGTTCCGATCCTCTGATCCCGCAGAACCACATTGGTCCCTAAAGGATGGTAAATCCGGTACACCGCCGGATATGAAGCCCGGCCCGTAGACCATCGATACCCAGCCGTGATGGAGTAACGGCCCGGCCCCAGGATTTCGAATGGCGGCACATAATCCACCCACTGTTCCCCGGCCGGATCCGGTTCCCCGTCGTGCTGATCCGATCCCGTGAACCAATACCCAACATCCGTCGGCCAGGCCCGCGCCACATTATGACGCTGGTAATACGGATTATCTTTCGCCTTGCCGTCATTGCTGTCCACCTTGGGCAGCACATCTCCCTCGTAAGCGCTTCCTGTCGCGGGGTTTGACCAGCCGTCTCTCGTCAATTCGTATGTGTCTCCCACCGCCAATAGCCTCGGTGTGGTGTAGGTGGCTCCAAGAATTTGACCTCCGGTTCCCAACATGATCAAAAGAAAACTCAGAACCAGGACATGATAACGCCAAGCCTGAATACAATTACCCTGTTTCATAATGCCACGTGGATTGCTGCTCACCGAAAGCATTGCCATTCCGGCCATGAATTGCAAGCCTGCACGCTCCTGTTCGCCTCGGCCTTTGTCCCAACCCGGGTCCGGAATTCCGGAGCCAAGTTTGGTAATTTATGGAACTCTCTCAGATTCGAATGGCCTGGGTACCTTCCCACAGTTCAACTGAGATGGGCCATTGCTACGTGCTGAGCAGTGTGAGTGTCACCTCCAGCGTCGTCTGTTTAAACGGCTTTCGCTCCCACTCCGTCCAGGTTCCGTATGGGAGGAGGTTTGTATTCGCAAGAGGAACAAGAGGGATACCGCGAGTTTGGCGGGGGTGAAATTTATCGTTTCCGAGGTCGGGCAAATGTTTTGCACTTCTTTCCAGCTTTAACAGCCGCGACGATATCAATTTTTCTTTCCAAATTTAAACAAGATTTCGTGCCGCGAATGGATTAATTCGCCCTTTCAGGTCTCTTGACTTAGTCCCGTTGGGATGAAGCGGGACGAGAAACGGAGGCACCGAGTGGAGCGTCCGGGTGAGGGGGTGAAGGTAGCACCAAGCCTGCGGTTCAGAACTACCTCGAACTCACCGCATGATGCGCTGGAAGTTGCTGGATTCGGAGCGGGGTATCATTCGGGTTTTGCCGGCCAGTTTGCTGGGGGGCAGCCGCTACATTCCCAGGACCGGCATGGGGTTCGGACGCAACTCGGAAGAGAATGGCGTAGGCAACGAGGTTTACTTGGCTGGATCTCGGACTCGAAATTCCGGATTAATTCGCCCCTTCAGGGCTTTCATTTCGGGGCCGTGATACCCAGCCCGGTGGGCCAGAAATGGCAGCGCGGAATTGACGAAACCAGAATTGCGAATGGCCGGTCTTTGAATTCAAGGGCGGAGATTAGACCTCAGGTCAGAAGTGGTGGTGGGGAGGCTTTTACCCTTTTGGCTTTCCGCCGGGCTGTGTCATGTTCATCCTGAGGGAATTATGTCAGGTTTGATTGCAATTGTGGGACGGCCGAATGTGGGTAAATCGGCTTTATTTAACCGAATCGTCGGTCGGCGCATCGCCATTGTCCATGACCAGCCTGGGGTCACCCGTGACCGGGTCACCGCTGAAGGCGAATGGCACGGCCGGCCTTTTACTCTGGTGGACACGGGGGGCATCGGGTTGACTCGTGGGGAAAAGTCGACGGATGTCATTATTCAAGCCGCCTTTGATCAGGTGCAAATCGCCATTGAGGCTGCCAACGTCATTATCCTCGTAGTGAATGTGCAGGAAGGCATGGTGGCCCTGGACCGCGAGGTGGCGCAGCGTCTCCGCGTGAGCGGCAAGCCAGTGCTTGTGGCCGTCAATAAAGTGGATACGTTTGCCGCCGAAGGCGGCACCGTGGACTTCGCGCAGCTCGGCTTCGAAACGGTGCTTCCGGTGACGGCGATTCATGGGTACGGCATTGATCAGCTCATGGAGGCCGCCATGGCCTTCGTCCCAAAAGAGCAGGATGAGCGCCCCGCGGATGACACCCCAGGAGACCAGGGACGCCGACTCAAGATTGCGATCGTCGGCCGTCCAAACGTCGGCAAATCCTCCATTATTAATACGCTCACACAATCAGAGCGCGTCATCGTAAGCCCCATTCCCGGCACCACGCGCGACGCGGTGGACGTCCCCTTTGAAGTAGTCACCGAGGGTGTGCGGCAGAAATACGTGCTGATCGACACCGCCGGCATGCGCAAGTCCCGGCGCGTTGATGACTCAGTGGAATTTTTCAGCGTCAAACGAACGGAGGATTCCATTGGGCGTGCTGATATCACCGTGCTGGTGATTGATGCCCAGGAATCCATCACCGAGCAGGACAAGAAGATTGCGGACTTGATCGTGGAGAAACGCCGGGCCTGCATCGTCGTCGTCAATAAGTGGGATTTGATGGAGGAAAAGGTCCGGCAAGCGCGTGAGGAGGAAATTCAAAGGCGCGTGGAGAAAAGGCGCGGGGAGGGCCAAGCCAAGGCCATGACCACTCTGGCGGAGTTTGGAGAATGGGTCCAGGAACGCTTGTTCTTCCTGGATTATGCGCCTGTCATTTTCACCTCAGCCAAATCCGGTTTCCATTTGGACCGCCTCCTTGAAGCGATTCGATATGTGGCCGCCCAATTGAAGCAGAAAATACCAACAGCGATCTTGAACCGCACGTTGCAGACCGCAGTCGAAAAGCGTCAACCGGTCAGCGCCGCCGGACATCGGCTAAAATTCTTCTATGCCACCCAGGTACGGGAAGCGCCACCAACTTTTCTGCTGTTCGTAAACCGGGACGAACTCCTTTCTGACCAGTATAAAAAGTATCTGGGAGCGCAGCTCCGCGGGGCATTCGGCTACGAGGGTTGTCCGATTGTTATCGTCGCCAAACCTCGTCCCAAGACCGTGCAGTCGATCCGCAAGTTCAAGGACCGGGGACGTGGAGCAGCGCGGGGGAAACCAAAGGAGCGGCAGGGAAAAGGACCGAAGACAGATGTCAGGGGTCAGAGGCCGGAAGTCAAAGGTCAGAAGTCAGAGATTAAAGGACCAAGGCCAGAAGCCAGAGGGCAGGGCCCAGACGTCAGAGGCCCGAGGCCCCAAGGGAAACCGACACCTCAGCGCTCAGGTTTCAGACCTCAGCTGGGCAGGAAAGGATCTACGATCTCAGATTTCAGGTCTCAAATGGGAAAGGGAGCCAAGGGACA
>JAQGOV010000448.1 GCA_028293425.1 Verrucomicrobiales bacterium | reverse complement strand
CGTCGACGATCAGGATTTCCGGCTCCAAATGGGCCGCGACGGCGAAAGCCAAGCGGACGTACATTCCGCTCGAATAGCGCTTCACCGGGGTGTCTAGAAACTTCTCCACTTCAGAAAAGGCCACGATTTCATCGAACTTCCGTTTTATCTCGGCCCTGCTCATCCCGAGAATGGCACCGTTCAAGAAGATGTTTTCGCGCCCCGTCAATTCCGGGTGAAATCCGGTGCCGACCTCGAGCAAACTTGCCACCCGGCCCCGCAAATGAATCCGGCCATTCGTTGGCTCAGTAATCCGGCTTAAAATCTTCAGCAGCGTGGATTTGCCGGCGCCATTGCGCCCAATGATGCCGGTGACCTCGCCTTTATTTACTTCGAACGATACATCTTTAAGAGCCCAGAATTCCTCCTGGGTCGCTTGGCTGTCCCTTTTGGCCTTGAGCAGCCATTGCAGAGGATTGCGAAAGACGTCTTCGATCCGATGGCGAAGCCCATCGCCCCGGCTCTGCTGGTGTCCAAGGATGTACCGCTTGGAGAGATTTTCGACGCGGATAATGGGTTCACTCATGCGGTGTAAAAATTAACTCAGATGACATCGGCGAAGGATTTTTCCGTTTTACGGAAGTAATAAACGCCGGTGATGAGGAGGAGCATGACGACGAAGACTGTTGCTCCCAGACCAGCCGCATAAAGAGTGTGGTCGCCGCCCAGGATGCACCAGCGGAAGCCGTCGATGATTCCGACCATCGGGTTCAATGAATAGAGCAAGCGCCATTTTTCAGGAACAACGCTGCTGAGAAAGCCCACTGGGGAAATGTAGAGCCCGAATTGAACCACGAAGGGAACGATGAAGCGAAAATCCCGGTATTGAACCATGAGCGCGGCAATCCAGACGCCAACACCGAAGGAGGCGGCCAAGGCCAACAAGATGAAAAGGGGCAAGGCAACGATGTGCGGGGATGGAATAAAACGATACCAGATCATCAGGGCAATCAGGAATGCCGCGGAGATGAGGAAATCGACAAAGCTGGTGATGACGCTGCTGGCCGGAACGACGAGCCTGGGAAAATAAACCTTTGAAATCAAATTCGAGTTAGCCACCAAGCTGTTGCCACTTTCCGACATGGCTGTCGAAAAGAATTGCCAAGGGAGCATGCCACAAAACACCAGGAGCGGGTAAGGGACACCGCCCGAGGGCATTTTCCCGAATTTTCCGAACACGACGGTCAGGACCAGCATGGTGAGGAGCGGCCGGATGAGGGACCAGGCGACCCCCACAACCGTCTGTTTATAACGGACGAGCAGATCTCGCCAGGCCAGGAAGACAAACAATTCGCGATAGCGCCATAGGTCGCGCCAATATTGGCGCTCGGCACGGCCGGCTTCGATGATCAATTCATCCATGATATTTTTTACCAGGAAACGCCGAGGTACTGCGCTTTTCCAACCGTTTGACTGGAGGCGGCGTTGGCCAAATCATAAACGACCTGGCCGGGGCCGAGGGCAGCCAAAACAGCCTTCAGCCGCGGCTCGTTGTTCACGATAACGATCAATTCGGAATTTTCGACCACCTTCTTAAGGTCATCGCTGATAAACGAAGAGATGTAAGGGATTTTCTGGAGGATAAACTCCCGATTAGCGCCGGTTAGACTGGAGATATGCACGTGCTCGTCATAGACTAAAACGGAAAAACCCTTGCCGAGGAGGCGTTCGATGACATCCACGATGGGACTTTCGCGCAAGTCGTCTGTTCCCGCTTTGAAGGAAAGCCCGAGGAACCCGACTTTTCTTTTGCCTAATCTCTGAATTTCACGGCAGACAAGCTCCTTCTGGAGTTCGTTGCTTCGTTCAATTCCTTCCAACACGGGGCATTCCAAATAATGGTCGTGAGCGATGGTTCGCAACGCTTTCAAATCCTTCGGCAGGCAGGAGCCGCCATAAGCGAACCCCGGCTTGAGATAGGCTTTTGAAATATTGAGCTTGGTGTCCAGGCAAAAGATTTCCATGACCTTCCGGGAATCGATGTTCAAGCGCTCGCAGATGTTCCCGACCTCGTTGGCAAAGGTGATCTTGAGAGCATGGTAGCTGTTGCAGACGTATTTCATGAGCTCCGCCACCTCGGGTTCCACCACCAGGAAAGGCGCCTGGACACTGGCGTAGACTCGTTTCAGGACATCGGTGGCCCACTCTATCCGGGACCCGATCAGGGTAAAGGGGGGCTTATGAAAATCCTCCACCGCGGTTGCCTCACGGAGGAATTCCGGATTGGAGACTACCGCGAAGTCCTGGCCGTGTATTTTTCCCGAGCACGATTCCAGGAGTTTGACGACCTTCTCATTGGTTCCCGGGAGAACGGTGGAACGCAGGGCGATGACGTGTCTGCCTGGCTTGTTCTTTAAGGCCGTTCCGATTTCCTCCACCACGTGGAGGATCGCACCAAGGTCCAGATGGCCATTGGGAGTTGACGGAGTGCCCACGCAGATGAAGGAGACTTCTGTTCGGCTAATCGCCTCGGCGCAATCCGTCGTGGCGGAAATATTTCCAGCCTCATGCTGCTTGGCGAGAATTTGGTCAATCCCCGTTTCGATGATGGTGGCCCGTCCTGCGTTGATGAAATCCACTTTGGATTTCTGGGGGTCGACACCAATCACTCGGTGCCCGGTTTGGGCCAGGCACCCGAGGCCGACACAGCCCACGTATCCCAGCCCAAAAATGCTGATGTTCACATTCATTGTTTGCAAAGACTTAAAAAAACCGCGGGGTTTCCCAATATGCGCGATGGCAGATGGAGCGCGTGATCAGGTTTTAGTTAACAGACCCTGCACGACCGAGAGCAGGTGCTCGTTCTGAACGTGCCAGGTGTGTTTTTCATAAACTTGCATGCCAAGGTGGAGGACCTCATCCAGGCGTTCCGGGTTGCTGTAAGCTTCCAGGATCACGTTGGCCAGGTCCTTGCGATCTCCTGGTTCGAAAAACAGCATCGTTTTCCTGTCGAAGTAATCTCTGATGCCTTTGGTGTCCGGCGACACGACTGGCTTACCCATGGCCAGGTATTCAAATATCCTGGTGGGCATGTTGATTTCCGTGAAGGCACTCCGCTTGTTCGGAATCAGCCCCAGGTCTATCTGCATAATGGCTTGGGCTATCTCTTTCTGCGTTTTAGGCCCGTGATATATGACGATTTCCTTTAAGCCCAGTTTAGCGATGAGTTGCTCCATCTCCTCCATGTAAGGGGTGGGACGGCCAAAGATGTGGAATTCGATTGTGGGAATGCGGGAACGCAAAAGATCCACTGCTTCGATGGCAGTGTCCAAACCGTGACGATCCACCAGGAGCCCATGGTACATGAGCTTGAAAGGCTTCTTCGGACCTGCAACCTCGGGTTTCGCTGCAGGGTAAAGTTCGGGATTGAATATCTCCGTCTTGGGAGAATTCATAACGATGTGTATTTTATCCGCCGGGCATTTTCTCCGAACAAAGAGCTCCTTAAAAGCTATGTTCGGGGTGATGACTTTATCGGCGAATCCAATGCTGAGCTTCTCCAGCCACTTGAGAATGCGCACGAATCCACTTTTCTCCTGCAACCCATAGATGCTCATCATGAGCTCAGGCATGGGATCATGGAGATCCAGGATTACCTTAGCCCCCAGCAACTTTGGAACGATGGCGCTGAAAGCCAGGACATCAGGCATGTTGTGCACATGCACCAAATCGTATTTCTTCCTGAAGCTGCGTCCAGCAAGCAGGGCCGCAGCGCCGAATAGAAAACTGCCATATTCAATAAAGTAATTGAGCTTGTTGCCACGGTGATGACGAAGCGGCACTCTACGGATGTTGATCCCGTTCGCTATTTCACGGGTGGGTTCTGATGGGCCATCCCGCAAACAGATCACGTCGATTTCGAACCCTTCCTTGGCCAAGGCCTCGGCTTCCCGGCGAGGCCGCGGATCTGTTAGAAAATAGGAGTGCAGAACGACCGCTGCGCGTTTTCCTTGAAACGGCTTCCGCCGTGGAACCTCTTGGCCGGGACCGGATGGGTTTGCCTGAGGGCTGGCCCTAAACCAACTAGCCACCTGCCCTGCCGTGGCATTCCAATAACGTCCACGATACTTCTCCTGTACGTATTGGAGAAATTCGGAATAGAATGCGACCGGGTACTCGGTTGGCTTCGCCTTCTGGTCAAACGCTATGTAATCCGGATGGACGTTAATTAGGGCCATCCCGCCGCTTTCCACGATCCAGTCCAGCTTTTTCTTCCAAATAGCCGGGGACCGCTCCTTCAGTAGCAAAAACATCGTTGAATCCTGAGGCAACGTGTAGGGAAGCTCGACGTAACCGTTGCGTTCAGAAGATAGAGGAGCGCCGGGACGGGGGATCCAAAAAGGAAAGATAGTGCGAACACCTTGGGGCTGCGGTTCGAAAGGGTCGGTGTCGAACGTGGATGCATCGTAGGCAATGTTCAGGTCGTGGAGCCACTCCAACTCATTCAGCATGAACCCGGAACGGAAGCCACTGGCACCCCATTCCTTCAGGTAGCCATTGATACGATCTGAGTTCCTGGTGAATTCTTTGCGGCTCTGGTAAAGTTTACCATCGTGATGGAGGTCATGGACTCCGACCTCAAATCCACGTTGTTTCAACTTACAGCGTAATTCCTTGGGCACTTCATAGGGTCCCTCCGGGATAAAATTGAACGAGGAACGAAAGCCTAGTTTCGTTTCCAGATCTGCCAGGGCTCCACATTTTCCTAGACCTTCCGCCCCCTCAACATCGTGGGTAAGGACAAGAGCGAACTCTTTGCCCTCCGGCCAGCCTTGCCAGCCCATCGGAGCATGGGCTGCTCCGGGATTAATGGGCCAGACAGCTCTGTGGGAAGCCCGTTTTCTCCGGGCGAAAAAACCTCTCACGGCGAGCCTGAGAGGACGAGGCAAGAGCGGCTTAACTTGATAGTAGAAGCGGGTGAAGCGCATTTTGAAGATCAGAATCTTCCGGCTGGAAGCTTACGTGTCGGAATGGAGCCAGCCTGGAATGTAGTTCTTCCGCTTGTTCAGGATAGTCACCACATTCGCTTTTGCTTCCTGGAGCAGGACAGAGGCTCGGCGCGCGATGCTGCGTGGTGTTTTCTCCGATTCAAGGATCATGAGAACCATGTCCATGTGCCCAGCCAAGCGAAGCATCACGCTGGACTGCACGATGGGAGGCATATCGAAGATGATGTAATCGTAATCACTGGCTTTGATCTTGGGCATGAGGTCGGCCAGGTTCTTGGGCAAGAAAGTAGCGGCATTTCCGTTACTGCCACTTCCTTTTACCACATAGAGGTTCTCCTGGACCATCGCACTATCCCGCTTTTCCTTTTCGAATACGTCTGGAAGCCCACAGCCTGGCTTTCCGTTGTAAAACGGATGGGCGGCACCGCGCTCGGAGTTCAAATCGACGAGGAGCACGTTGCCATCACCGGTCTGCGACAGGGATGCAGCAAGACCAACCGCGATCGTAGAAACGCCAGCACCGCTCGAACAACTGGTGACCGCGATCAACTTGGGTTTACGCGTGAGGTTGCGGGCTTCGAAATGGAGGATGAGGCGATCGCGGATCTGCTCGAAATACGAATGGAATTTGTTGTGGTTATCCCAAGGGGCGATCTCCGGCGTCACTGCCGGAAAGGCTGAAGTAAGATCGCTAGAGGACTGATCCGAAGTTTCAGAGGTTAGATCTGAAGGACGTGACAGCCTGCGAGCGGAGTGACGATCCTTTTTCCAAAAAAGGAATTTAGAGGCGCGGTGACGCAGGGACTCGGCGAGGCCGGGGACGGTGCCATTTTTGTAAGGGATGGAGAGGAAAAGCGGCCAATGGAGCTTTGATTCGATTTCAGAAGGTCGCTTGATCGTTTGGCTCAGCACCATTTCCAGCAGAAATGCCAGCGCCAGACCCAAAACAATTCCACCGACAGCAACGTTCTTCACGGGCTTGAGTTCAACCGACGTTTCCCGTGCTGGAGGGGAAGGTTCTTGAACCACCTTGATATTGGAAATTTTTCCATCGCCCAGCGCGTTGTCCACTTGGGATTGTTCCAAGGCGGTGGAGTAGTATTTGTAGTTTGCCTCCTCCAGTTCCTTTTGGCGTTGGAGCTGTTCGATCTGCGATTGCGCTTTGGCAAAGGCCAACTCGTCCGAACGAATTTGAGCGAGTTGATTACTATAGCTGTTCATCTTCGCCTCGAGTGCCCGGGCTTGTGAAAGTAAACTCGCCATCTCGTTCGCCTGGGTACCGCCTTGAGCTGAAGGTATGTTTAGGGATAAAAGTTTTGGCTCTTTTGCTTCCATCTCCTTTTTCCGCTTTTCAGCCATGCTAAGCGCGACCCGAACCTGTTGAACTGGTTCGTAGTCATCAGTGTGTTTAGACACCAGGGTGGCAAGCTTTGCATTCAAGGAATTCCAATCCTCCACGAGCGCTTTGTAGGCTTCGATTTTTTCCGCAGGAACCCCAGCCTCCGAAGATGCGGCGTTGGTTTTCGAGGAAGTTAATGCTTGGTATTCTCGGAGCGGAGCCGCCTTCTGTTCATATTCGGCAAGGGCAGTTGAGAGCTCCTCTAGAATTTTCAGCTTCCGGGTACTGAAGCTTTTGAGGTCCTCTGTTGAAATGACACCCAGGCTCGTCCTGAGGTTCAGCAGTTCATTTTCCGTCCGGTTGAGCTTATTCCTGAAATCAATTTGCTGCCCCGCAAGAAATTCGCTCGCGAACGCGGATCGGTGAATTTCAATATGCTTCTTAAGGTAACTCTCGATCAGCTTTTGCAGCACCGGTTGAAGGACAGTCGGATCTTCATGACGAAAGACAAGTCGAATGATGTTTCCTCTGGGAACGTCTGCCACCAGTCCCTTTTTAATCACCAGGGCGGCCTTCACACGATCATTGCCTCCCCCAATCTTAGCCAGAATTTTTTCGGGACCAACCGCCTCTGCCACCGTGATCGCAAGATCGAGGCTGCTGAGGATCTCAAGTTCGGAACTGATAAGATTATCGCCTCTTGCGTCCGGAGATTGAACCTGAGAATCGCCTGTAACCGGGCCGACAGACTTTCGCTCCACAACATACCTCAGAAGCACCTTGGCATCGGCCTGGTAAATGGGATGCTTCACTGAATAAAGGCAGGCGGCGGCTACCAGGCCAGCGAGCGTGCAAATGACAATCTTCCACTTATGGCGAAAGAGGATGAAAAGGATATCTTCAGGTCTGATACCGGAACTCGAAGGAGCTGGGACCGTGGGGTTGGATTTAGGGGTGGGTTGCATGTACGTCGGTTGAGAGCCAGTGCCGAAAATTACGAAGGCTCGCGTCTCAATTTAGGCTAGATGCGGATAAAGGATCCGTCCGGTGAGCCGGAGCAAGGGCAGTGGCATTTTGCGGAATAGCTGGTTGTGCCAGCCGGAAGCGCGATCCGTGTCTGAAACAAAACTGTTCTTCTGCAGGTTGAATTTAAAATAGGACTTCTTCTCCTCGACCGTGCTCCATCCGAGTTTGAAGCGCCTCAAGCCCTCGTTTGCCAATGAGGTACGACCGAAGTGGAGCGACGCAAGACCCTTTTCGATACAATGCTGGATGGCACGCCACATGACCAGGT
>JAQGOV010000379.1 GCA_028293425.1 Verrucomicrobiales bacterium | reverse complement strand
CGTCTTCTCCCTCTCTTCCATTCCGAATGGAGGAGAGGGCGGGGGGAGAGGAAGTGCAATCAAATCTTCGGAAGCCAAATACGCAATTCATAGCCGTTCAGAATGACGGCCAAGCCACCCACGACCGCAAAATCAATTCCCCCGCGAGCGAGCTCGACCAACAGCTTTTCGAATCGGGAAAAATTCTGGCTCTCGCCGGGCGAGTGCTGGTCTTGCATACTTTTTAACGAAGGCGATCATATCTCCCAACGCAGCCAATCGTCGAGACTGGCTTAACGGCCGCCCGATTTTTTTGTAAATCGGCTGCTGAAAGATTTCCGGTTGGACGTTCACGATCGAAAGGTACATTGGGGTATCGCGCGGGTCAAACCTTTGAATTTGGTTATTGTGCAGTTTTCCTAACCGCGCCCAGCGCTGGACAGCAAGAAGGCGTTGCTGATCGGGGATCTCTAGCGGGATAGCACCAACTCCACAAATAAATCATCCTGCCGCGTCTTCCGAAGTCCATTCGGCGCACAGCAATTCCGCCTGCTTAAGCACGGTCTTTACCGCTTCGTTCTGAAGATCCGGCGGATAACCGAACTTATTGAGTATCCGTTTGACCATGACTTTGATTTTGGCGCGGGCGCTTTCGCGGAGAGTCCAGTCGATGGTTACGCTTTGGCGCACTTTCGTGATCAGCTCAGCGGCGATCACCTTCAATTTATCATCGCCCATCGCCTGCACGGCAGATTCGTTCGCAGCCAGGGCGTCGTAAAAGGCCTTTTCATCCCGGGTCAAGCCAAGGCGTTCGGCGGAATCATCCGCGCTGAGTTCCTTCGCGAGCTTGATGAGCTCGTTGAAGACTTCCATCCTCCTGTTAAAGAATTTGTTCCTGTCCAGCAGGAATCAGCGCGAGTCGTTCGGACGGTTTTCCATTAGTCCATTTCTTCCAACTGAACCCACGTAATGCGTTCGACAACGTCCGATATCGGTCATACTTTCGCTCGGTGTCTCCTTTGGCACCGCAGTTGACGACTTCCAGGTTGTAATGCTGAGTGTCATAGCTTTTGCCGTCAGCGGCAGTTATCTGGAATTTCCGGATAACTGATTCGCGGGACAATTTCTCCACCTCAAACACGTTTTGGATATGCTCGTTAATCATGCGCCCGTCCATTTGGAACAATTCCGCCATCAGCCTTTGAGTCAGCCAGATGGTCACGTTCTCGAACCGGGACTGCACCCTCGTTCGCCCATCCTTAGTTTGGTAAAGTATGGTTTGGATTTCGGCAAAGCTAGTCGCTCATCGGTTCAGCGTCGTTCCGTCGAGGACATCCGTTCAAATCAGCCGGTCGGCCTTGGTTACTGTGCGGAAGCACACCGGTTTGGATTTTTTGACTTTTTCGACCACCGCTTCCTCGACCAAGCGGGCGAGCCAGGCCTTCGCTTGCGGTTTCGTGACAGCGAGCAGAGTCGCCACTTCTTCGTCCGTGCGGGATTCGGCGAGTTCACGGCGCAGAATTTCTCGCACTGTGTTCAATAACTCCTCTTCGGGTGACGGTTTCGTCTCGGTTGCCGGTGGTTCGATCGTCCCCGCCGCTACTTCAATTGGTTTTGCAACAAGGTCGGCACCATAAATAGGTGGGTCCTCCCGCAAGGTAAGCGGCAGAGTCTCTTGTTTTGCCTCCACGTTTACGGACTCAGCCGCAGCGGCGAGCGCTCGCCTCAGTTCATCTCCGCTTTGCGGATTCGGCCATGGTTTGCCGCCACGGATTAGAAGAGCCAAGTTGCCTTTACCTGCGTTGGCCCCGTTGCGGACAAAGACCGGCACGAAGTGCAGGCGCTCGAGCTGCTCAATGGCTCCGGCCCACGTTCCACCTTTCTCGAAATCCGAAGTCACCACCAAAGCCGCATCTGCTAGAGCATATAGGAGTTTATTGCGCTGCATGGCGTGCCCCACATTGAACCCCGCCGCCGGATCGTAGGGAGAGATGAGCACCAAGCGGCCATCCATCAACGGTTCCCGATTGTCGCGAGCCAGGGCCGCCCGCTCCAAACTGTCCGCCATCACCCCAGCCACATCACCACCTGCCACCAGAGCGCCGTGCATGGCTGCGCGGTCGATTCCCTTTGCTCCGCCAGAGACGACGGAACGATGCGCTTCAGCACTGATACGCCCCACGTTCTCCGTGTAGCTGATGAGTTCATCATCCACATGCCGGGAGCCGACGATCGCCAGCCCGCCTTTCTCAAGCAGAGGAATGTCCCCACAGCCGTAGAGGAGCGGTGGAGCATCTTCCTTGAGCCTCGCCTTGAGCCGCCTCGGATACTTCGCGTCAGCCCGGCTGATCACCCAGATTGCCCGCGCGTTCCAACGCTCAAGGGCCTGACTGAGCAGGAACCCACGCCCAAGCAGCGCCTCCAGCCGGGCCCGACCAAAAGGCTGGGCGCAGGCTTCAATCAACTCGTGGGGGTTTCGTTCGATCAAGTCCGCTGGCTGCTTCTGCTTTTGGCGCAGAATGACGGCGAGTTTATTGTATTCGCCCAGACTGAGCAGATCGCGTGAGGTCTCCCCGCGTCCGGCAATCAGCGGAGCGGTCAGCAGCAGGATGGCTTGCGTGTTTGATGTCAGAGGCTCGATCATTCGTCAGAGTTTGCAGTAGATGCCAGTGCCATAGGATAAACCGGTCCACTACCGTTAAAGGTTAAAAGATAAGCGGCCACAGTGAGAGTCCAGCTTGAATCCACCATGTCATCCACCAACAAATCGGGGCCAGTCGGCACCTGCCCGCGAACCGCCAAAGCACCATCCACGTTGCGAGCCTGCTGGCTGCTGTTGGCCATCTCCTTCTGTGCAGGCCGGTCATCGGTCTTTTCAAGGACCGGATGAAACGCGAGGTTCAGCGCGCCAGCAAGACGACGCGCGAAGTCCGGCACAAGATTCGGATGTTTGCGTGACGGAATGCAGGTCACCCATGCGGGTGCCGGCTGCGGAGCCCAACTCCGAACCATGGCCGCGCAAGCCTCCACGAGTTGATCCGCAAATCGTCCATCTCTGGATTTTCCCTGCCTGACCAAAGAGCCCCAACCAGCATCGTTCCAGACGCACAAGATTCGTCCTGCTCGCGCTCGGAAAGCCTCCGGAATATTCCCGCTTACCCTCAGATGCGGCAATCCTCCGCCCGGCCATTGACGGCGCGGCTCCAGCGAAAGGCTTGTGCGGCGGAGATACGTCAGTGCTTCTAGCGCGATTGCTTCATCGAATTTCTCCGGCAGCGGAGCGATGCGCGGCGGCTGATGTTCGGCCACTGGACCATCCAGGGCATTGATCAGGTATTCCATGTGGCCATCCGCTAATCTCACATACTCCTGCATCTGCTGCTGCTCGTCACGTCGCAAGGCGGTGAGACGGTCTGCCCTCTCCCAAAATGACTCAGCTAAATCTGCGGCCGTAAGCCTCCACTTGCTACCTTCCTTCACAATCGGAGCCGGTGATTCCAGTGACATGAGTTGCAGCGCCTTGTCGATCCGTCCGCGTCGCGCATTCACCAGCGGCAGGAGTTCATTGAGAGAAAGCCCGTCCGGTGCGCTTTGGAGTGCTGCCAGAACTTCGGCAACTTCATCGCGCGAAGGGAAGGCGCTCTCGATAAAGTAGTCCGTGATGTCGGTTTCCTCTGCGCCACTTAGGAGCACCCCGTGGGCAGCGTCCAATGCCCGGCCAGCGCGCCCCACCTGCTGGTAATAGGCCACCACCGACCCCGGCGTCTGGTAATGAATCACGAAGGCAAGATCCGGTTTGTCGAAGCCCATGCCCAGTGCCGTCGTCGCTACCAACGCCTTTACCCGGTTCTCCAGCAGCGCGTTCTCCAGTTCCACCCTTCGCTCCCCAGTTCCGCCGCTGTAAGCTTCCGCCTGTATTCCTCGCGATTGCAGCCATCCCGCAATCTGTACCACATCACGAACTGTCAGAGCGTAGATGATGCCGCTGCCTTCTATTGTCGGCAGATGGGTCGCTAGCCATGCCATGCGCGCCACCTGACTTGGGATACGCATCGTCTGTAAAAGCAGTGATGGCCTGGCCAATTCGCCGCGGGATACTGTGAGATTCGGCCCCAACACCATCTCCAGGTCCGCAAGCACCCGGTTGTTCGCCGT
>JAQGOV010000367.1 GCA_028293425.1 Verrucomicrobiales bacterium | reverse complement strand
GCCGGCGCATTGACCACGTTGATCTCTTTCAACAACACCAATGGAGCGAATCCCATTGGCGGCGTGATCTTTGGCCAGGACGGATTCCTCTACGGGACCACCGGCTTTGGAGGCACCAATCTTGGTTTTGGCACCATCTTCAAACTCTCTACCAACGGAAACCTGACCACACTTTTTAATTTCCACGGCACCGACGGGGAAGAGCCTTCCTTTAGATTGATCTTTGGCAAGGACGGGAGGCTTTATGGAACCGCCAGTTTTGCCGGCGACCTTGCCAACAGCCCCTCTGGCATTGGCTCGGGATCCGTCTTCAGCATTACCACCAATGGAACATTTGCCACGTTGTTTTTGTTCCACGGCACCAACGGTTCCAATCCAGCGGCCCCGCTGACGCTCGCTCCCGACGGAAATCTGTACGGAACCACGGCACAAGGCGGTCCCGGAGGCGGCGGCACCATCTTCCGCGTTGTCCTGGCACCTCAATTTACCGGCATCGCGAAACTTCCGGATCGTCGTCTCGTGCTCACGGCCGCGGGTCCAGCCGGGACCCCGTTCCGGCTTTGGACGTCCACCAATGTCACAACCCCGGTTCAATCCTGGACCGTGCTCACCAACAGTGCATTCGGCGTGGACGGAACTTATTCCTACACGGACGCCCCTCCCGCCGCGATCCAGGGGTTTTATCGCCTAAGCACTCCGTAGCGAAGTGAAAGGCTTACTGTTGAGGTTTTTATTAGTTAACTGTTCAAAACGGCCCGGTGCGGAACACCCGGTCCAGAAAAGGCGCGGGAGACCTTAAGCAAAGCCACGCAAAGCATTCACAAGCTGCTAACGAGGTGCTCTCGTTGACCACTGCACCAGAACCCCAACGCGGGTTCCGCTCCAAAGCCCGGGGTTGGTGCGCTCCTGTCTCCTTCGCACCTACCCCGGGTAAGCAGTCCATTGTCTCCCAACCCCAACGTGGGTTGCGCCCGCTCATTCCCCAGGGTCGGAGCCACGCGGAGTTGCCAAAGTGTGCAGCTTAAAGGCAATTGGCCACGCATCGCCCAAAACTCTTTCGCGGCGCCGTCGTTCGTCAGGGTGAGGCTCACGGCTCCCCTTCAACCGGTCCCCAGAAGGCTTGGCGACGGAGGGCCGAGCCCCGGATCCTCCCATCGAATGGCATGAATCCAGACAACGGATTCAATCCTTGCTTAAATGGTCGCGCACAGCAGTGGGGAAATATTTGAGGCAACACGCCGCCGGACCATTTCTAACGCTTCCCCTGACGCATTTCTAACGCTTAAACCGAGACCGGACACCTCAAAAACTCCAATGATTCGACATATTCTCTGGCGCAAAACGCAATCCCAACCAATGAACACAATGCGTTAACGCTTCCAACACGAAAAACGTTCAATAAAATCAAGGGTGCTAACGTTCTAACGGCTAAATTCACTCCGGGATATACCACGATGCAGGTCCGGTCTGGTCCTGACCTAATTTGTCACTTCCGCAAAGCGGTTCGACAATCAGCAATCCCCCAATCAGCGATCGGCCATCAGGTCACTTGTCCTCCCTCTCCTCCGCCAATTGAGCCCAAAGCCGTCCAACCTAAGCCTCATGTGTTCACCCAGCCAGAGCTGTCCCACGAAATCGCACCAAGACTGATCGTGGGCCGGCGATTTATTATTTGGGAGAGATTTATACCCGGGGTTAGCTTTCAAATTTCTCGGGCGATTCGTGCGCAGACGTTATGGCCCCACATCCTAAAGCTGGCGATGGGGCCACACAAAGAGGACTTCTACCTATTCGAATGCGTCAAAACCTTACGTCGACGGGAATTCTTTTGAGTCCATCGACCGCGCCGTCTAAAGCCGGGGGCGGGCGCGGATGAGGAAGTTGACGCCGATGGTGCTGAGGAAGATTCCCAGCAAAAAGAAACCCAGCAAACCTGCGCCAGCGGTATCCGTGCTGGATTTGGCTTCGCTAAAGGTGAAATAGATGGCGGCTGCTCCGATCAAAGCCAGAAATCCGGAAACGGAAATCATGGTGAGACGAGGCCAGCCTTCGTGGCATTTGAAAATACCGGAGAGGGGCAGGACCATGAGGCCGGTCGCAATTCCGGCAAGGGCAAACCGTCCATCACGGAAACCGAAAACGGCCGCAAAACAAAGCAGTGCAAGAAGGATAGCCCCACCGATCCAATTGGAGGCAATGGTTTGTTCGCGAGAAAGAGCCAGTCGTCCAAAGCGGTTGAAACGCAGAAAGGTGTTGAAAAGCGGATCTGCAATCCAGGTCATGATGACAAAGACTGCGGAAAGGATCAGGATGGGCAGTAGGATTGGCCTGAGGGAAGGATTTTGCTCGGAAATGGCGCTGAGCGCTTTCCGACCGAAATAAAATCCGATGATGATCATCCACTGCGTTCTAGCGGAAAGTTTGGCCATCCACAGAAAATAGCGGAGCATGATCCCGTAAACGGGATTTTTGGCCTTGAGAGCTTCAACTATTCCCTGGCGCGCCCACTCGTTTGTTGGATCCAACCGGAGGGCTTCGCGGAAATGTTCGAGGGCTCTGGCATAATCCGATTTTTCCAGATAGGTCCAGCCCTGGTTGGCATGGGTGAAGGAGTTCTCGGGATTTTTGGCGAGAGCGGATTCAATGGTGAGGCCTGCCTCGCTTTTCCGGCCGAGCTTCACCATGGCCACGGCGCGGAGGTTGGTACAGGTGATATGTTCGGCATCGCATTGCAAGCCTTGTTCGGCGGACTGGAGGGCTTCCTGCCATTGATTGTTGCTCAGGTGAATGCTTGCCAGCACGGCGAAATAGTGAGGATTGTCCGGCTCCAAACGAATGGCTTCGCGGATGGCATCCTCAGCCTCTTTCGGATAATTGCGGTGGAACCATGCCTGGGCAACAGCGCAGTAGCCCAGCCCCATGTCGGGCGCGAGGCGGATCGCGGCCTGGGCTTCCTCGGTGGCTTCCTTGAACTGCTCTCGTTCCGTAAGGCACATGGAGAGGAATGCATGGGCCATGGCGTGGTCCGGGTCCTGGGCCAACACCTGCTTGAATTCCGGAACAGCGAGCTCGTACCGGGATTGTTCGTATAACATCAGGGCGCGGGTGAAAATTGGGCTGCTCACATTTTCAGGTATTTAAGGATATCGTCGTAGACGCCGCCTTGGTTGGAATAAAGGGCATAATTGCGGGCCGTGGCAAACCATTCCTTGGTGCTGGGCTTCACCTGGCCGGCCGCAGCCATGAGGTCTTTGGTGGTGAGCGGCTTGGGGATTCCGTCCTTCATGGCATCGCGTAATTTTTTTTCCACGGCGATGTCGAGTACGGCTTTCAAGTCCGCCCCGGAAAAGTTCTCGGTTTTCCTGCCAAGGTGATCGTAATCAATTTCCTCCAACGGTTTGCCCTTGCACATGAGCCGCAGAATAGCAGCGCGAGCGGGAGCGTCCGGCGGGGGCACGAAGAGGATCCGGTCGAACCGGCCAGGACGCCGGAACGCGGAATCCAAATGCCACGGGGCGTTGGTGGCCGCGAGGATTAAAACGCCATCGTTACTGCTTTGAACGCCGTCCAGCTCGGACAGAAATTGGTTGATGAGCTGGCGTCCGGCGCTTTGGCGCATATCACTGCGGCTTGCGCCGAGGGCGTCCACTTCATCGAAGAACAACACGCACGGCTTATGATCCCTGGCTTGCTCGAAAACGTCGTGGAGGTTGCGTTCGCTTTGGCCAATCCACATATCGAGCACATCATTGATGCCAATGGCCATGAACCCCGCGGCAATCTCGCCAGCGGTGGCGCGGGCCAGATACGTTTTCCCGCAGCCGGGGGGGCCATACATTAAAATGCCCCCGCCGATGGTTTTGCCGTAAGTCTTGTAGAGGTCCGCATGGGTAAGCGGATGGATGATCTTCATCCGGATTTCCTCCTTAAGCTGCTCCATGCCACCCACATCCTGGAATTTGATTTTTGGCCGCTCGATCGTGGTATCAGGGGCGAGCGGAGGTTCTTCCCACGAATTGCGCACCCGGCCTTCGACAACTTCGCTTTGTTCCGGCTGGGCACGAATTCCAAGCCGCACACTTAATTCGCTGTCGGCAATGGATGGGTCGGCTTCGATGGCATCATGGTAGGAGCGGACTGCCTGCTCGATTTCGCCGGAACGATAGAACAGCCGGGCCTGGAGAAGATGGGCGCGGGCTGGGTTCCTGGAATGTTTGAGAAGGTCTTCCAAAATTACAAGCGCATGGCTGTTTTTCCCCTGCTGATAAAAAGTGCTGGCCAACCCCAGTTTTGCTTGCTCATGCTGGGCATCCAGTGTGAGGAGGTGCTTAAATTCTTTCTCGGCCTCAGGGTAGAAGCCGAAATTCAGGAGACTTTGGGCATAATGCAACCGAAGCGGCACATTTTGCGGCGAGAGCCGCAAAGCTTCACGCAAACTTTCAAGGGCTTCCCGGGAGGAGTCAGCATTTTCTGCCATTCACCATTGAAACCGGAAGGGGATGAGCGGGTCAAGATGGTTAGGGTTTTCGAAAAATAAAGCTTTTAAGGTTTTTCCAGTTTCGCGACCTGTAGCGCGCTGTCAGGCGTTTGAGCTCAAATTTCGGGGTTTCCGAAAGGTTAACGCCGAAATCGGTTGTGCATGCTGTGCGATACCCGGCATTTGCGACCAACTCGCACACGGCCGGGCTCCGGTCTCCATAGGGATAGCAAAAGTGCTGGATGGGCACGCCAAAAAGGTCTTCCAGCATTTTCTTACTTGCCGTGATCTCCTCTTGCGCTGTCTTGAGAGGCAGGCGAGTTAAAAAAGGATGGGTCAAGCTGTGCGAACCGATTTCATGCCCGGCCTTCAGCCATTCCTGCACCTGGGAATGGTCCATCAGCGGCTCGGGCACTTCACCTGATGCCAAATCCCATGTGTTCCTTTGGCCGAGCAGCCCGGGGACAATAAATTGGATGGCTTTAAAGTTTGTCTCCGCGAGCGCTTCCAAAGCGTTCAGGAAAACGTTTTGGTAGCCATCGTCAAAGGTAATTACGACCTTTTTTCCAGGACTAGATGGCTGTAGGAATCCGCCGAGGGACATGCCGGAAAAACCGGCGGCATGCAACTCTCGCAATTGCCGCGTGAAAAGCCGCCGCCCCAGGTAAAGGCCTTTGAGACGAGCCCCGAACGGCCGCCTGCCGATCTTGTGATAAGCCAAAATAGCGGTCCCTGTTTTGAAGAGCTCCTCAAAGGGTTCGAGTGAACTGTAATACCCTGGTGTCATCGGCTGCTGTTAACTGGTGACGATTGTTCGGTACAGCGCAACCATGCGTTCCGCATGCTTTTGCCTCGAAAAATTTTGGAGAACGTGTTCTCGTCCAGCTACGCCGAACTTGTTGCGCAGCCCGGGATCCAACAGCATCCGGTGCATGGCCTGCGTTAATTCGTCCACGTTCCCCGGTTCGACAAGGAAACCATGCTCATCCGCCACGAAGGCTTCTGGTATTCCGTGCAAGCGGGAGGCAATAATTGGCTTTTGGCTGGCCATTGCTTCCCACAGCACCAGTCCCAATGCTTCACCGGTGACAGCGGGAAGCGCCAGCACATCCAATGCGCTCATGGCGATTGGAATTTGTTCGGTAAAGGGGATGAGCGACGCCACCTCGCCCAACCCAAGCTCCTCGATTCGCTTCTGCAAGTGTGTCTCCATGCCTCCCCTCCCGATCAAGGTGAAGCGGGCATTGGGAACAAGTTTCTTTATCTGCGCGGCTGCAGCAAGGAATTCGAACTGACCTTTGCCGCGAGGCAAGTGCAAGGTTCCCACTACGCCGAAAACAATATGCTCGGTCTCCCATCCATGCTTTCTGCGGAATTCCCACGCCGCAGGGGATCGCGTTGTCTCAAATCGCTCCAGGTCAATTCCTCCATAAATCTGGTGAAGTTTGGTTTGAGGTCCCATCAAGTGCTCTTTCAAAACGTTTTTCACAGCAGCGGATACCGCCACCACGTGGCACATGGAGAGGAGCATAAGCCGGCTGAACTTCCGCGGCGGAGTCATCAGATGTCGTGATATGACCGCGTGCGCCCTGGAACCGGACAGACGTGCTGCCAGGATTGTCGGCCAATAGTCGCGCCCCTGGTGAGCATGAACGATATCCACCTGATTCTTCCGAATAAAACGCGCCAATTGCCCAATCATCTTCAGTTTAAAGGGGCCCACACTGGGCCAAATTTCCAGCGGCACCCGGAGGGTGTGAGCTCTGCTCTCCCAGCCGTTCCCTGCAGTAAACGCGAGAGTGACATGATGACCCAGATCTCGAAGTCCGGCTGTTAATTCAAGGGTTTGGTTATCCGTTCCGCCTCCGTTCAGCATTGAGTTGACCTGGATAACCTTGAGTTTTTGCACTGATTTTCCAATCTTTACGCGCGCGTTTTCATCTTAGGACGGGGATAGTGCCTTCGCCAGAAAATACTACCCTGCGGTCCCGCTCGGCAGCTTATGAGCTGTTGGGCCTTCGCGGAGCACTTGCCGCCTGCCTGATGTGAGATAGGGCAACCCTGGCCGCGGTCACTTCTGGAATTGCGAGGGCAGTCTAATCATTTAAGTTCCAGGACCAGACCTCTTTGATCGAGCAATGTTCCCTCTGAAAACTGCAGTTGAAAAACTGCCCTGAGATAATCCCGCCTGGCCAGCAGTTCGGAGGTTTGCGCTGATGCCAAATCTGATTGGAGCTGAAGCACAAAGAAGACCGTGCTCGCGCCTGCTTGCAATTTCTCCAGCTCCCCTTTAAGAGCCTCCTGGGCAAATTGCGCGGCGCGGGAAGCAGCTTCGATTCGAGCAGCACTGGAGTCCACATTAAAAATGGCGTCCGAAATTTCCCGCAGGATGGTCTCCTCGGCGCTCTTGACCAGCAATTGGGCCTGGGCGCGCTGTTGTTTGCTGGCGCGGTAATTGGCCCTTTCAGCGGAGAATGAGAGTGGAACTGAAAAGATAGCCCCAAACATATGACTTGGAAATAGCCCGCTGCGGACCTCATCGAAGGCGGTGGATGAAGAAGCGGGAAGGGTGTCCGGCGGGAAAACCTCTAGGAAACTCGATCCTTTCCGGGCATAGGATCCTATCAGGTCGAAAGCCGGAAGCAGTTGGTTGAGCCGAAAGTTCACGCTGACTTCAGCGTTTTCGACTTTCTGCACGAGCTGAAGAAGGTCTGGCCGCCTTGTCAAGCCTCGCGACCAGCTTGTGGCCACGTCAAATTTCTCGGGGAAGAGGATGGAACGGTCGGCTGGGGTCAGTAACTCTTCAGTCCAGTTGGTCGTGGTAGATCCAATCAGCCCTTTAATCTGGTTTCCGGCAAGGGCGACAAGATTGCTGGCAGCAATGACACTAATTTGAACCGAGCCCAACTGTGAACGGGCGAGATTTTCGTCGCGCGAGGTCATCCTTCCCAGTTGAACCTGCTTCAGGATGCCCTGCAGGAATGTTTCTCTGGTAGCAAGAAGGGCGTTCTGCACCTCGAGGCTTTCCCAGGCGAACACCAGGTCGTAATAAGCCTGGCCAGTGCGATTAAGCACATCCATAGCCACGAAACGCACCCCCAGCTCAGAAACCTTCACCTCTCCCTTGTTGACGCGGATCGTCCATCTGGGCCGGTCAATCCAGGAATTTCGCAGGAGGGGCTGCTGCAATGAAACCCCCGCCCCTGCTCGATACGAATCCACATTCAAACCGTTGCGAAAACCATTCACGTGGACATAGTTCCCGCTGAAATTATACGTCAATCCGCTAGGTAAATAACCGGAAAGGCTGGGTGAGACCGTGTCGGATCTAAGAGCCAACCCGACGTTTGGAGAGGAAGGATTAACCGGGTCGATACCGCCAGGGTCGCTGAAATTATCATGTCGTGCCTGAGTTGTGAACAGAGGATCATAATACCCCTTTGCAGTCGCTAGCGTCAGGCGGGCGATTTCGGGGTTAATGCGTTCAATTTGAAGCGTACGATTGTTGAGTAACGCTTGGTTTAGCACATATTGCAGAGTTATGGAACGCGGCGCACGGGAGACCGGCTGCGCACAGGCGGTCTGCAAAAGAAACCCTGCAAATACAAGCCACAGTCCGCAAGCCGTGGGTGCCTTGAGGCCATTTCCGGGTAGAAGAAAGATCATAACCGGGTTGCCGAAGCTGCGTTGACTTTATTGGTGGCAGGCCGGAACGGATTCCTGAATGGCTGAATCGACGGCGAATCTATCCAAACATCAACGATCTCACCCGGTCGCAGTTTTACATTCGAGGGGACGTCCACAATGATAGCCAAACCGAGGTCGACGAAACCGATTCGAGTCATGGCCAGAACGTTTGTGATGGCTTCCATGCGAGGTCCAATGTGGGCAATCTGCGCGTCGAATCGTTCTTTTGGAGGGTTGCGACTCGCCACTTTGACGTGCATTCCAACTTCGGGTTGTAAATTGTAAGGCTGGCGCAGATAAGCGACTATCCGCTCGCTCTGGTCAGATTCGATGCTGAGCAGGGGTGCGCCAAGAATCACGCTCTCTCCCTGTTGAGCCCAGACTCTTCTGACCAAGCCACTCATGGGCGCGAAAACCTTGATTGAAACGATGTTGGAACTGACGCTTGCAAGATCGGCCTGGGCGGTTGAAACGATGTGAAGCATGGCGAGATTTGTTCCCACGGTTTCTGATTGTCCCAAAATTGCCAAGACTCTGAGCCGCTCCTCGACTTCCTGCAGGGTTTTTTTCCGTTCCTCAATCTCTGCGCGGTAGAAATCACGGTCGCGAAGGCTCAATTCATAAACATCCTCGGAAATCAGGTGATCTTTGCGGAGTTCCGCATTCCTTTTCAAAGCGGGTTCTGCTCTTTCCAAGTTTACTTTCGCCAGGCCGAGGGCGGTTTTCTGAACGGACGCTTCAAGGCGCAGCCGCTCGTAATTGAAAGCATTCTTATCGGGGATAGAAGGTTGTAACTGCAAACGCGCCAGTTCCAGGCCTGCCTGAACAATCTCAAGTTGACCCCGCGGGTCATCTATCAGGATGGTGCCTATTTCCATGCCCGCTTCCACCCTTTGGAATTGCCGAACATTCAACACAGCCAGGATGCCGGCCCGTGGGCTGTGGACCAGCGCTTGCGGACCCTCCGCGATGCCTGGCAATCCGCTTTGTCCGACAACCTGCATAAGTTTTACTACGCCGAAAACTGCAAAACCAAAGGCCAAAATTGGAAGAATTCTAATCCGGAACTCGCGGGCCCTCTGGCGGAAAGGCGTGGGGATTCGGGGGAGATTCTGCTGTGGCTTGCTGGGTCGTCCGAGGACGTCCTCCGTGGGCGTTTGAGTTTGTGGCGAGCCGCTGTCTTTCATAGCAATCTTCTGCCATCCAGCTTTCCCACGCGCAAAGGAAACTCGGTATGTAGTGGGACCGACTATCCGCGATGGACATTCTAAAGGCAAGGTGTAATTTTTAAGGACGCGCGCACCGTAGGACCTTATGAAATGGTTTTTGAGTTACTGCATGTTTCTGCTCTTTGGGATGGGCGTGACCCAAGCGCAGCCAGCCCAGATAATTATTATACGTCACGGTGAAGAGCCGGGCGGTGGCTCCGTTCATCTTTCGGCCCGAGGCTCGGAGCGCGCAATCGCACTCGCTTCTTTTTTTAGCACCAATGCCGTGGTAAATCGTTTCGGACGGCCGGTGGCGCTTTTTGCGCCCCATCCAACGTTGACTGGGAGCAAGCGAGCTTATGAAACGATTCTGCCCACATCACAACGGTGGCATCTCCCCGTGCAAGGCACCTATTCCCAAGACCAGTATATACCCCTTGCACGGTCATTGCTGAGCAACCGAAGGTATCGGGGCAGGACTGTCATTATCACCTGGATCCACAGTTGGATTCCGCAAATGGCGGGTGCCCTTCGCGTTCGACCGCAGCCTCCGGCCTGGGATCCGAGCGCTTATGATCGTTTCTACGTCATCACCTATTCAGCCGCTGGACAGGCCTCATTCGAGGATTTGCCTCAGCGCCTGCTGCAGGGTGATTCCGAGCGATAAGCCATTTAAATCTGCAAGGCTGAGCCGCAGGGGCATCTTAAATTATGAGCAAACTCATTGTTATTGACGTGAATGCTTTTACACGTCAATTATGAGTGCGCTCATTTATGAAGATTAAGCAAACGCGAGCTAAAAAGGAAACGAGACCAAGGAACCGGACCAAGAAGCAGGCTGGCAGGCGGGAGGCCAAAAAGGAAGAAACCAAACGCCAGATTTTGACTGCGGCGCTGGAGCTGTTTCGTGAACAAGGGCTGGATGGCACGACCACCAGGCAGATATCCAAGCGGGCGGGCATCGCCGAAGGAACGCTTTTTAACTACTTCAAAACCAAGGAGGATTTAGCCCTGTATTTTTTCCAAAAGGAAACCAACGACTTGGTGGAATGGTTTGAGTCGAATGCGCGGCTTAAAAAGGCAGGACTCCCCGAGAAGCTGTTTGCAATCGTGCACAGGCAGTTGGAATACATTGAGCCATATGAGGATTTCATCGGGGCAGTGTTTTTTCGTTCACTGCAACCCAGTTCGAAGCTCAGTCCTTTGAGCCTCGAATCCCAGGAGCTCAGGGTGAAATACCTAAGGTTTATCAAGGATGTGTTGGTTGAAGCCGAGGAAAAGGGAGAAATCCCGCCCACGGGGGACCTGGGCGCCTACGCGTTTGGTTTGTATTACATGGGAATCGTCCTGCATTGGCTGCACGACACGTCGAAAGGCAAGCAGAAGACGCTGGCACTCCTCGACCGCTCGCTGAACATAGCGACAAAGGTGCTCGGGCAGGGAGGATGGGAGTGGTGAAAAGACCAAGCAAAACCATGTCGAGAGCCGCACGCCTCATGAAGCTCGGGGCAGGTTTAACCGGCAGCTACCTGGCTTACCGACTGCAGCGGCCTTTTGTCAGCAGTGCGGAAGGAGAAAGCCGGCGAAAGACTTTGCACGGGCGGAACGCAAAGCGAGTGCGCGATGAACTCTCATCACTGGCCGGGCCGGTGATGAAAGTTGGGCAGGCCTTGAGCATGCAAACGCATCTGCTGGGGGAGGAGTGGGTCCAAGAGCTGTCCGCATTGCAAATGCAGGCTCCAGCCATGCACGAGGCATTGATGCGCGCGCAGTTCAAGAGTTCCATGGGAAGATACCCGGAGGAAATGTTTAGCTCGTTCAACCCCCAACCTTTTGCGGCGGCATCCCTTGGGCAGGTGCATTGGGCAACGACTCGTGATGGCGAGGAAGTGGCGGTGAAAATACAATATCCAGCCATCCGAGAGGCTATTGAAAGCGATTTCCGGATGTTGCGTACCGCTGGCTTGCCCGTGCGGTTGAGCGGACACCTGGAAAGCGAAATGATTCGGGAAGCCGAGCGTGGAATTTTGGAAGAGACAGATTACATCCGGGAAGCGCAGAACATCGACTACTTCAGAACCGCGCTGGCAGACCTAAAGTTCATGCGCATGCCGCGGGTTTATAAAACCTAAGTTGCGAGCGGGTGCTGACGATGTCACGGGTGCGTGGCTCACGCTTGCAGGAGTTTCTTGAGCGGAAGCCGCGACAGGACCTGCGGGATGTGCTGGGGTCCAATCTGGTTCGGCTGTTCTTTTTCCAGTTATTTAAGGCACAGACGCTTCATGCCGACCCGCATCCGGGCAATTACCTTTTCGATGAGGATGGAACGATTGGTTTGGTCGATTTCGGGTGTGTTAAACGTCTCAAACCCGAGGTGGTGCGCTGCTATGCGCAGTTCTGGTCGAGGGAATGGGTGCATGATCGGGCGCTCTACGCGGAGATTGTAAGAGTGCTTTTCAAACGCGAGAGCGCGGCGAAGGATCCAAAAATACGACGCGGCATGGATGAAATTCGGCGCTTTTATGATGAATTTCACCCACTGGTCGAGCCGGCTCCGGTGCTGGAGTTCGTGGACGGAAAATTCATGGATGCGTTGATGCAGTTGGCGAAGACACTGGTAACGAACCGGATTATTTCGCCAGAGTTCCTCTTCCTTTCGCGCACGGAATCCGGGATGTGCAACTTGCTCCATGTCCTGGGGGCTCGTGTTGCGACCACAAAAATTGTGCGCGACTTTATCCCAAACTACAAACGATAGCGGCTGCAGCATGGCGATGATGCAGCGCAAGGTCGAACGCAGGTTGGAAAACAGCACTGACAAACAGCCGGGCAAGTGGCAAATATTTGTGAAATATGGATGCTAATCTGGCGCTCATTTGCGGGCTGACGTTCGTGATTCATTTAATTGGCACGCTCGCGTATGCGGCTCGGATTGCGGGGGTCCGGACGGGGCATATCGCGGCGGCGCTAACGCTTTTTAACCTGCTGGTGCTGGTGTCGCGCACTTCCAATGCGGTGCAGAGCCCGTTCCTGGCCAAGCGGATCGACTTGGCGATTAAGGCTTCGATTCCGCCGCAGACCGCGGATTTTCATTGGATCCTGGGCTCGGCGGCCCTCGCGACCCTTGTGGGGTTCGTGCTGGTTCCAACTTCCCAACGCATCTTTACTCGGGCTGTAGCGGTGCTTCAGGTGCGGCGGTCGCTCCTGCGGGTTCTTCTGCATGCAATGCATCCGCAACGCCTGTTGTTAGCCCGACGCTACATTGCTCTGCCGAGGGTGAGCAACTTGCGATACCTGAATGATCATGGAGGGCTGTCGTGGTGGTTTTTGGGTCTGAACGCGGTGTCGGTGGCGTTATGGACAGTTGGGGGTTTTGCGGCCTTGTATGCAGGAGCCCTGGAGCCGAGTTTCAGGGGGACATGCGGACAGTTGTCAGCGGTGATTAACGGGGTGGCCACGGTTCTGATGTTTTTGCTGCTGGATCCGAAACTGTCGCTCTTGACGGATGATGTGGCGCATCAAAGGGTGGGGCAGGGGAGGTTTAGGGCGGCTGTCATTTCGGTGGTTGGGGCACGGTTTGTAGGGGTTTTACTGGCGCAGGTTCTATTGGTGCCGGCGGCAATCCTGGTTGTGGCGGTGGCGCGACGGATTTGAGTGAATTTTGCGGGGTCGCTGCAAGTCTGTAATGGAGACGATC
>JAQGOV010000361.1 GCA_028293425.1 Verrucomicrobiales bacterium | reverse complement strand
CAGCGCGTGGCAAACCGGCGATGCGGCAGGTCTGGATAAATTGATGGTGGAGGATATGCGCAAATATCCGGATCTGTACAAGAAATTGCTGCTGGAACGAAATCAACGCTGGGTCAAGAAAATGGACGGCTATTTAAAGGCGGACAAAGATGTCTTTGTGGTGGTGGGCGCCCTCCATTTGGTTGGCAAGGATAGCGTGGTGGAAATGCTACGGGCCAAGGGATACAACGTCGAGCAGCGGTGAGTGTTTAAAATAACAGAAGCCGTTCGGAGGAAGAGAACATGAAAGGGCTTGCCAGCCGGGCTGGCATGTCTAAACCTTCTAACAGGAATTGGGAATTATGATACTTGCTCCTGGGTTTTTGCTCGGCGGACTGGAAATCCTTTTTGGATTGTTTTTCGGCTGCATTGGCCTGGCGGGGACGGTTTTGTGGATCTGGATGCTGGTGGATTGCGCGACCAAGGAGACGGATCAAGGGAACACAAAGGTCATCTGGATTTTAATCATCATCTTCACACATTTCATAGGGGGTCTGTTGTACCTGCTCATCCGGCGTCCACAGCGGATTCAAGAACATGGGCGATGATTGGTTGTTTTCCGGGAAGAAGATTTTGCATTCCAAGAAACCTGCACTTAATTGGCCTAATTAAATATGCGTTTGAAGCGATTGTTATTTACGGTAGGGGCGGCAACCATCCTCGGGACCTTTGCAGGTTGCGGTAATAAAGGCGGCAGTGAATCAGCGACCAAAGCCGCGGATGAGGCCAAAATCCCTTTACCCGAACCGCCGCTGGTTTTTGAAGGAGAACCTGGTGTGCGAGGCGGGACCCTGGTCGTTGCGGAATTTGGGGAGCCAAAGACATTTAACCCAATCACCCAGAATGAAGGTTCCTCTGAAGTTATCTCCCGGTTCATGTTTGGTGCGCTGCTGAATTTGGATTGGCCAACGCAAAAGGCGATACCGTTCCTGGCTGAGTCGTGGTCCATGGAGCCGGATAACCGTACCTGGATTTTCAAATTACGAAAGGGACTTAAATGGAGTGATGGTCATCCGTTAACCGCGGATGATGTGGTCTTCACCTGCATGGATATCGTCTTCAATCCGGCGGTGAATAATGTGATTCGGGACGCTTTGATGGTAAATGGCAAAGGCTTCGATGTATCGAAGGTAGATGATTATACGGTGAAAGTGGTCACTCCGACTCCATACGCTCCATTTCTGGAAAGTTTTGGCGCGGGAGTTCCAATCATGCCCAAGCACGTGCTGGAGAAAGTCGTCCAGGAGAAGCGATTTGAGTCCTCCTACGGAGTGGACGCCAAGCCCTCCGAGCTGGTGTGCAATGGCGCATTTAAGCTTAAGCAATACAAGCCTGGGGAATCAACGACCCTGGAAAGAAACCAGTATTTTTTCGAAGTAGATAAAAAAGGGCAGCGGCTGCCTTATTTTAACAACGTCATCTACACGGTCGTGCCTGACATGAATGCAATGGCCCTGAGATTCTTAAGCAGAGAAAGCGACGCGCATGAAACCGTCCGCCCGGATGAGTACGACCGTTTCAAGGAGGAGGCAGCCAAGGGGAAGTTTCAACTCCTGGACCTTGGAATGGGGCTGGAGCGTGCGTTTTTCTGGTTTAACCAGAATACCAACGTGAATGCGAGCACGGGCAAGCCGCTGGTGGATCCGAAAAAGTCGAAGTGGTTCCGAAACAAAACTTTCAGGCAGGCAATGGCGTATGCCGTCGATCGTGAGAGCATCATCAAATCGATTTACGCCGGAAAAGCAGAACCTAATTATGGCTTTGAGACACCGGCGAACAAAAAGTGGTACAATCCGAATATTAAGAAGTATTCCTATGATAGCGCCAAAGCGAAAGCGCTGCTCAAGGAGATTGGGATTGAGGATAGGAATGGAGATGGATTCCTGGAAGATGCGGATGGCAATGTCATCGAGTTCGTGCTGAACACCAACACTGGGAATAATATCCGTGAGAAAACGGCCATTATCATTCAGGAGGACCTTAAAAAATTGGGCATCAAGCTGATCTACCAGCCGATGGAGTTCAACGCACTAGTCGCAAAAATTGATAACAGCTATGACTACGAGTGTGTCCTATTGAGCATAGCGGGCGGGAGCGCGGATCCTTCATCCAGCATGAATGTGCTGAAATCAGAAGGATTCACCCATCAATGGTTTCCAAGGCAGAAGAAGCCATCGACGGAGTGGGAAGCAAAAATTGATGAATTGATGAACCTGCAAATCCAGACTCTCGACTATCCACAAAGGAAGAAATATTACGACCAGGTGCAGGATATTCTCTCGGAGGAAATGCCGATGATTTACACGGTGTCCCCGACCAGCTTTGCGGCGGTGCGAAGTGATATCGGCAATTTGCGACCAACCGTGCTTAGCTATTATCGGGTGACGTGGAACGCGGAAGAACTTTACTTCAAGAAGAAATGAAAAGCGCGGGGACAAGCTTGGAAGAAGCTGTCCCCGCTCTCTTTTGATAACCAGGATCTATTTCAGCCAAGGCGCGATGGATTCGCGTTCCCAAATGGTCTCGAGTTCCTGGCGCTCGCGAATAACGGCGGATTTATTGCCGTTTACCAACACCTCGGCGATCAAGCCACGGGAATTATAGTTGGAGCCCATGACGGAGCCATAGGCACCGGCGCTGAGAAGCGCAAGGTAATCTCCTTCGCCCACTTTCGGCAGCGGGCGATCCTTGGCGAAATAATCGCCAGATTCGCAGATGGGGCCGACCACGTCCGAGGAGATAGTCGCTTTGGACTTGCCACGCAAAACAGGAATGATTTCGTGGTAGGAATCGTAGAAAGCGGGACGGATCAGATCGTTCATGGCAGCGTCCACGATGACGAAGTTCTTTTTGCCGGTGCGCTTCACATATTCGACTCGAGTGACGAGAATGCCGGCATTGCCGACGATGAAGCGGCCGGGTTCGATTAGGATACGTAGATTCAACGGCTGCAGAAGCGGCACCAACGCGGAGGCGTAGCTGGCAGGAGTAAGGATTTGCTTGTTCCCGGGGGATTGCCACCATTCGGCAGAACCGCTGTCCAAGGCAGGATTGTAAACGATACCGAGACCCCCGCCGATGCTGAAGAATTCGAATTTGTATTTGGCGGCCAATTTGCTGACGAGCGGCAAAACCTTTTCCACCGCCAGTTCGAAGGGCTTCACCTTGGTAAGCTGGGAGCCAATGTGCATCTGCAATCCGCGCAATTTGATGTTTTTCAGCTTGCTGGCGCGCGCGTAAACTCCTTCGACCTGCTCAAACGCAATGCCGAATTTATTTTCGTAGGTGCCAGTAGTGATCTTGGCGTGCGTGCCCGCATCCACGTTTGGGTTTACCCGCACCGCGATGGGAGCGACTTTCTTCAGGCGCGCGGCAACTTTGTTAATCCGGATGATCTCCGGCTCGCTTTCCACATTGAATGAATAAATGCCTTGGCGAAGAGCATATTCAATTTCTCCCTCGGTTTTGCCAACACCGGCAAAGACGCATTTCCTGGCGTCGCCACCGGCGGCGATGACGCGGCGCAGTTCCCCTTCGCTGACGACATCAAAGCCTCCACCCAGGTTGGCGAGCGTGCGCATCACGGAAGCATTGGAGTTGGCCTTCATGGCATAACAAACCAGGTGCTCCAAAGGAGCCAGCGCCAGATCGAGCTTGGTGAAATGATCAGTGAGCGTGTGCTGAGAATAGATATAAAGCGGGCTGCCGTACTTTTTTACGAGTGAATCGATGGACACCCGTTCGCAATAGAGCTTGCTGCCGACATAATGAAAATCATGCATGGGTAGAGACTATGCCAAAGGAGAAGGGCTGGCGCAAAAAAGAAAAATTCTCTCCCACTTTCGCAGGAGAGAATTTGAAACTTCCAGAGGTTCGTCCGGCGAACCTAAATAAATTATGGTTCCGTAATAATCTTTGCCCGGGTGGTGTGGTATTCAGCCGGAGTAACGCGGTCATGCATATAGTCATCCAGTAACCGGAGGAGACGCTGCCGCTTAGCCAAGGGCACCGCAGGGTCATCCTCGGGGCGCAGGGCTGTTTTGACGGGTGCAGCCGTTTTGGATTGGTTGACAGCCTCCGCCTGAGCAGTGGCTTGCTGGGGGCTCGAAACTGCTGGCCTGGTTTCAGCGGGAATGGGAGTAACAGGGCGAGTTTTCGCGATCAGGCCGCTGTCCGTTTCTGCCTGTGTTCTCCGACGGATTTCATCCCTTTCCCTGTTGCGGATAGCAGCATTGGCTTCTTCCGATTCCTTGCGCGCGCGCGCCTCGGCGTCGGATTGTTTCCGCATCTCGTCGCGGGCCTTTACTTTGGCCTCTTCCTGCATGCGATCCATTTCCTTGCGGGCCTGCGCTTCGGCTTTGGCGCGGAGCTTGGCGTCTTCGGCAGCGAGTTTGGGGTTGGAAGGCTGCGCAGGATGATTTGCAGGCGTGAAAACCGTTCCGGAGACGTCAGTAAGCAAAGCGCGTGCTTTGGCCTCCTGCTCAGGAGTCATGGTCACGCCTGGCACGGTGGCCGGCTGAGCAACGGGAGGAACATTTGGGATAGTGGCAGGAGGCGGATTGACCGCTACAGCCGGAGGTGGAGTGACAATGGCAACCGGCGGAGGAGTGACAACAACAGCAGGCTGCGGCGTAGCAATGGTTGCAACGGGCGGATTGACCGCGGTTGCTGGTGGCCTTTGTTCGCGGAGCTGCAGCAACAAATCACGAGCTTTCGCTTCCTGGTCAGGAGTGAGCTTGCCAGGTGTGGCAGTGAGAGTCGGAGGTATCGCCACCGGAGCAACCGGCGGAGGAGTGACCGGAGCTATGGTTGGGACATGAGTGACGACTGGGCTAGGGCTGTAAGTCTGGCGGCCAGTCGCTTGTTTGAGCAAGTCGCGGGCTTTAGCTTCCTGGTCTAGAGACATCGCCGCAACCGAACTGCCCGGAGCCGCCGATGTGGTTTCAATAGGCTGAAGTTTTTGAGCCGAGGCTGGTGCGGCGGGATTCACCACTGGCGCCGGGACGGCTGCTATTGGAGCCGGTGCTGGCGCAGGGGCAGGAACAGGTGCTACCGCTGCAACCGGTGGAGGAACAGGATTGACCTTCGCAGGCTGCGGAGTAACCGCAGGCTGGGTTCCAACCACATCCATGCGATTATCGCGAAGCATTCCGCGCAACATCAAACGTGCTTTTGTTTCCTGGTCATTACCCAAAATTGGCGCCACGGGCGCAGTGTCCGAGTAGGAAACCGCAGGCAGTTTGGTTGCGGCGGATCCCGGAGCTGGAGTTTGAGGCACGATCATTGGGGCCGGAGCAACGAGGGGCACGGGTGCGGATGGGGCAGGCGCGGCCGAAGGGGCGGTGGCACCGAGAGCCAGAGAGGCTTGGCGCAACAATTCCCGCGCTTGAGCTTCCTTGTCCGGGGTAAGTGTGCTTTGGGTTGGCAAAACAGCCACTGGAGGAGGGGCAAGCGCGGCCCTTCCTGGAGCTGTCGGAACCACGACCGGTGCCACGGGTTGTTGGATAACCTGGGCCAATTGAATGGGGGCCGGCAAAGGAGTTGCGGGCAAAGGCTGGGGCGTAAAGACCGGTGCCGGTGCCTGAGGAGCAGAGGTCAATGGGACTGGGAGTTGAGTCGCCGGGATGCCACCCAGAGGAGCCGCAACAGGCGCAGGGAAAACAGAAGTCACTTGAGGCGGGGTGACCTGAGCAGCGGGATTATCGCTTCCCATCACTACAAAGTCAGCCCTCAGGAGGCTGCGCGCTTTCTTTTCCTGCTCGTAAGATAAATTAGTTCTGAGGGCAGGGTTCGACGCGGGAACATCGTCGCGAGCCATGTTCTCAGGACGATCACCATCCAGGAGAGTGCGTGCTTTTGCTTCCTGCGCGGCATCCATGGCAGCTTTTGCATTTTGCTGAGGAAGCTGGGTAGGTACTACTCCAGACGGAGTGGTGAGCGCAGCGGGTTGGGTAACCGTTACAGGCACACTCGGCGAAGCAGAAGCCGTGCTGGGATTCAGGCCTTCGCGGCGTTGCCTGGCTTTAAGAACTTCGCCTTCGATACGAGCAATTTCACGCTCGCGGGCGGCTTCATCGTCCGATTTCGCAGCAGTAAGAACCGGCACCGTTTTCTCCGGCTGGATTAGTATCGCAGAAGGAGCAGCAGCGGCCTGCCGCGTTTTGTCCGTGTTCAGCGCTTGGTCCAGAAGTGCACGAGCCTTGGCTTCCTGCTCCGCGTTCATCTTGTATTCCTTCATGGCAACAGCCAGCGATGGCGGATTCGGATCCTGCGGGGGCAGAGCACTTTTATTAGGGGCCGAAGCGTCAGGGCTGGCCGCGGATTGGGGAACTGCGTTTGGCGCCTGTTGGTTGTTTGAGGGAAGAGGCTGTCCCTGACTGGACTTCCAGCCGAAAAAGAGAAACAACAGGGCCAAGATCCGTCTTAAATGTTGCATAGAATATTTCATGTACTTTAATCGCGAAGGGGAAGCAACAGGGAAAAAGCTTCCCACAAAGCAGCGGTCAATCAGCTTTAACCCCAGAAAAGAGAGCATTTCCGAAGCCAATGGCGTTTTTAGCGCAAGCTCAACTGGTCGTTCTGAAACAGTTTGGCCCAAGAGCCCGGGAAAGGATAGCGCAAAATGCTGGTGAACATGATCTTACGCACCTCTTGCCGGCTTACCTTTACGCGAACCGCCGGGTCGAGGACTTTTTGCCTTTGTAAGTGAATGAGGGTTTTTGCGCCAATCAGGACAGGCCATGCGCACGCCAGACGCACCCGGACACATTTTCGAGGAACGGTGCAGGTGTAAATCCAGCCGTCAGCGAGGCACTCAGACGCTTTTCGTAAATAGTCGTCGTAAAGGGAGCGGAAGGCCGGCTCCTTCTCCGGGGCAAGCAGGTCGGAAGGTCTTAAACCGTGCTCTGCCAACCGGGTCTGGGGAATGTAACAGCGCCCCTGGCGCAGGTCCGAAGGGAGATCGCGCAGAATGTTTACCAATTGCAGACCCTGGCCGAAGCGAATTCCGTGTGCCAGGAAGGTTTTGAAATCAATTTGTGCCTCGGGAAATAAATGGGCAGAACAGATATGCGTCCAGAATTCACCAACGCAACCCGCGACCCGGTAGGTGTAGTCGTCCAGTTCAGAGTCGGATTCTAAAGCCAGTATTTCGCCGTTTCTTGTTCCGAAACGGAGCAGATCCATTTCCTGGCCGCTCGTGATCGTCAAAAGGACTTGGCGAATTTGTGCCTGATCTTGCGATTCAAAAGTGCTCAAGAGCGAGAGAGCCTCTTCAA
>JAQGOV010000722.1 GCA_028293425.1 Verrucomicrobiales bacterium | reverse complement strand
TCCCGGTGATGGCGCGCCAGGGCGGCGGCTCGATCATCAACATCTCCTCGATCGCCTCGATCCGCCATCTCGGCATTTCCTACGTCACCTACGCCACCACCAAAGCCGCGATGAACCAGATGACGCGTACCACCGCGGTGGAGTTCGCAAGGCAACATATCCGCGTCAACTGTATCCTGCCCGGGTTGATGAAGACGCCGATGGTCGAGCATTCCGCGGGCCTGGCCGCGAGCTATGCTGCGGGCGATGTCGAAGCGATGTGGCGCGCCCGCGACGCCCAGGTGCCGATGGGCCATATGGGCGACGCGTGGGACGTCGCCAATGCCGCGCTGTTTCTCGCCTCCGACGAATCGAAATACGTCACCGGGATCGAACTGGTGGTCGACGGCGGCATCACCTGCAAGACGGGGTAATTCTTCCGTCGTCCCGGCGAACGCCGGGACCCATAGCCTCCGGCCCTACAGTTTGTACGATGATATTCGCCCGGGAGATATCTCGCGCCATTCCGGCATCGGTGGTTATGGGTCCCGGCGTTCGCCGGGACGACAAAATCTCACCCCTGCGCGCTCAGCTCGGCCCTGTCGAACTCTTCCTCCAGCCGGTGAAACGCGTCGTCGCCGATCTCCTCCGTTTCGCGCAACGCCAGGATAGCCCGTCGTGCGGCGGCGATGGCGCGGCGGCGCAGCGGGTCCGCGGGGAGCTCGCTGGTCGATACACCGCCATCTGGATCGCTTTCGGCGCGCACCAGCAGCGCACGGTATTCATGCCGGAGGATTTCGGCTTCGTCGGAAGGGTCGCCGTCGATCTCGTCGAGCGCCGCGCGCCAGGCGATGGCGCGGGCACGGCCGACTTCGGTGGCCAACGGATTCTCGTCCCGGAGATGCAGCGCCGATATCAGCGGCCGCAAGGTCAGGCCCTGGATCACCAGCGTGCCCAGCACCACCGCAAACGCCGTGAGCAGGATCAGGTCGCGATGCGGGAAGCCTTCCGGCAGTGCGAATGCCGCGGCCAGCGTGACGATGCCGCGCATGCCGCACCACGACACCACGATGCCGCCCTGCACGGTCGGCGGCGCCATCGGACGGCGCGGATGAAAGCCGCGCCGGGCGATCGCCAGCCGCAGCACGGTGTTATACGACATCACCCACGCGATGCGCGTGAGGATGACGACGCCGAGGACGGCCGCGGCGACGAGGCAATAATGCAGCCGCAGCGGCTGGTCGAGCCGCTCCCAGATCGGCCTGAGCTGCATGCCGATCATCACGAAGGCCAGCACGTTAAGCACGAACACCGCGGTGTCCCACACCGCATAGGACGGCACGCGAATGCGCGCGGGCGTGCGCGCCGGCGCTGTGCGCGCCACGGTAATGGCATAGGAAACAATGGTGAGGATGCCGGACAGGCCGAGACGTTCGGCAACAATCCACACCGTAAAGGTACCGGCGAACTGCACGATGATCGCGCTCGGCGCATCGGAAATGCGATGGGTGATTGGCATCAGCAGCTTTGCAAACAGGTAGCCGGCGATCAGGCTGCCCGCCAGCGCCAGCATGACCGCGGGTGCGAACGCGCTCCATCGAAAATGCTCCATCGCGGCGGCGCCGACCGCGATCCGATAGACCAGCAGCGCGCTGGCATCGTTGAGCAGACTTTCACCTTCGAGGATTTTCAAGAGCCGGTACGGCAGTTTGACCTGACGCAGGATCGCGGTGGCCGCGGCGGCATCGGGCGGCGCCACGATGGCGCCGAGCGCGATCGCGCCGGCCCACGGCATGTCCGGCACCAGCACGCGCGCCAGTATCGCCACCGTCGCGGTGGTGAGACCGACCGCGATGAATACCAGGGTGGAGACCGGCAGCCAGTTGTCGCGAAGGTCGCGCGGCGAGGTGTCGTACGCGGCATCGAGCAGTACCGGTGCGACGAACAGCGCCAGCGCCAGATCCGGCTCCAGCGTCCATGACGGGCTGCCCGGCAGGAACGCCAGCGCCATGCCGCCGAGCGCGAGAAAGGTCGGGTACGGCACCTTGGCGCGCCGCGCCAGCGCCGACAGCAGCACCGCGCCGAGCAACAGGCCGATGATCCATTCGAAGGTAATCAAGAAGCCGGTCCCGGTACGGCAGCATCGCCGCGGAATATGATGCAATGCGTGGCGGGCCGCGCGCAACCACGCACTTACGTGCCCCGGACGCGGCGCAGCGCCATAAGCGCGTTTACGCGCGTCTTCGACGCGCTATGGTTCTTCACGGCGTGGTGCGCTGCAGAGCCGGGGTCGTACAAGGCGCGGTGTTCGCTACGGTCCCGGCTCTGCGAAGTGGCATGAAGAATGCCGCACCGCGTCCGGGACACGTACCTCACCGCCGTCATTCCGGGACGCGCCCTCCTGGCGACCATAACCCCCAATCGTGGTTATGGATTCCGGGCTCGCCCGCCAGGCGACAAATTGACGTCGTCAATTTGCGCCAGGCGTGCGCCCCGGAATGACGGGATGTTTCCGGCTTGAATTGCGCGGCCATCCCGTGACAATGGCGGCCGGGAGACACGCCATGAACATCCAGGAAAAAAGCCGCTATCATGAGGTGCATGCGCGCTCGCTGGCCGATCCGGAAGGGTTTTGGGGCGAGGCGGCGCGCGAGATCGACTGGATCGAGCCGGCGAAAAAGATTTTCGATCCGTCGATGGGTCTGTATGGCCGCTGGTTCGCGGGCGCCGTGGTCAACACCTGCTACAACGCGCTGGACCGCCATGTCGCCAACGGCCGCGCCGGTCAGGTGGCGCTGATCCACGATTCGCCGCTGGCGAATCCGGCCCAA
>JAQGOV010000318.1 GCA_028293425.1 Verrucomicrobiales bacterium | reverse complement strand
ACTTCATGGTCCGTGGCATTTGCCTGCCGAAGGCTCTCCAGGGATTCCAAGAGATCCCTGTTCTCTGCCCGCAGAGATGACGCCATCTTTCGCCAGTAGAAAGTCGCCACGAGTAGCCCAATGCAGGCAAGAATCAACAGGCACTTGAAATAGACAGACTCACGTTTCCCCCACGTTTTCTTGGCAGTGGCGTTCATAAGCAGGTGTGCACTCTGTCGTAATTCATACACCCTGTCGAGCCTGTGCAGGAGCTCTGTCATAATTGGCGCTTTCTCCGAGCCCCAAGTCAATTACCTATGACCCGGCATGCTTGCCTCTGGGGGCAGATTCGCGGTCACCTGATTTCCAAGCCGCGCCAGCCTTCGTCACACCACACCTGACCTCTCACTGCTTACGAAGCCACCCAGTCATTTCCTGTCACCTTCTCGAACGACTCGCTCAAGGTAACTGCTCACCAGGCCACAGCGCGAACAAGCAACCGAAATCACTCGATTGTCACGTTGAACGCTTGCACGCGGTTTCGGGGCACCGGTAAAGGTTCGCTTATTTCCGTCGTGCTCCACAAAATACGCGCCAAAACTTAGGACACCGGAACGAACGTCTCCGCTTATGGTCTCACCGCCGCACTGGGGGCAAACAATATTCATATGATCGAATCTTCTAACAAAAGATAAAGTAACCAGGCCAGCGGAAGTCCGACTGGCTACCCCCATTTTCTCAAATCCCAAGGGATCACAGCCCTTTTCTTTAGGGGGCAGTTTCGCGGTCACCAGCACGGGAAATCGATTCCAGCCTCAGTCACCCACCACCCGACATCTCCCTTATAAGGTCGGGTCTTGCTATTCTACTATTCAGTCCAGATCAAATTGAGCAAGCGTGAACCTTTTCCCCGTTTTCTTATCCGAGGAGGCTCCCCGGGTCGCTCAGTTGCTGGCCGGCCTCCTCTCAAAACCGGGCCGCGCGCTTATTCCACGAACGAACTGCAATGTGCTTTGCAAACAGGAAGAATAAGACACATGTAAGAACCGCAACAAAGGCAAGGTCCTTAATACCTACCGCAGGAACGACGCCGAAAATATCGAGTGCCTGCAAGGCGCAAGCGGACACGACTCCCGCCCCCGGTCCGAAAAAGGACGTGATTTTGAAAAGAGCCCTGTTGCTGATGTTCTCATTCTTTGGAGGACGCAAGGAAAGGAGTGGCCACCATGTCCAATCAATGTCACTGAACCAATTGGACAAGTCTTCAAGAGTTCGCATCGGGTCCTTCAGGCCTACAGTCCAAGAGCTCAACAGCTATTAATCGGCATCTGGTTCCAATGCCTAAAGGGAGGAGAAGGGATCAATCCTGGGATTGGAAGCGCGGTGCCGGGAAGTTCAGTCAAACGCGCGCCATGCTCAATCCTGTCTTTGTTTGTTAGGCGGCCTCTCAATCATGGCGAATTATTATCTTCAGGTCCTCAAAGCTCTGGCCCGAGTGCGAACCAAATCCGATGCGCAACTGCATGCCGTTGGTGAATCCGAAGTCAAAACCGCCTCGATATGGAATCCTCAACGTCCCGCTCTGCTGCTTGCTTGGGCTACGCAGCCAATGAAGCTGTAACCTTTCGCCAACAAACTCTCCCTTGAGGACCTGTTGGACCTGAAGTGTCACGTCGAGCTTCGTCCGTTTGGGAATCGGGGCAAGCATGTGCAAATTCTCACAAAGGCTGTAGTCCGCTCGCCCCATGACCTGGACGCATCTGACATCAAGAACAGTGCGACTGAATCTGGCAAGCTCCTGCGCCTGAGAGGGAGCAAATGCAGTAAACCGCTGCGTGCCGATGCCTCGGCAACCCGTGAGCAATAGGAGCAGACACGGGAGCAGCAGAAGTGCCTGTCTCTTTTGGCGTCGAATTTTCATGGTGCGCGATTGCCGCCTGGACCCAAGCTCCCGGTCCTCCGGAGCCTCGGCAAAGGAGGAAGCGACCCAACCCGCGAAAGCCGGACAGTTGATTTGTTGTTCTGTGTGCGGACGGGACGCGTGGATTGCAACTGCGACGCTCCCGCAGACAGAACAATAGCCACGCTGCACCGCTCAGCGGATGGTTAGGCCGCGTTGGCGTGTCACCAAGTCTCGTCATGTGGCTGATTATCGTTGTTCCATCGCCTGCGCGTCTGCGGGTCCGCGAAGCGAGCGGCAGTAGCGTGCTCGACGTGTCCATCGAGCAGCAAGAACTGAATACCTCCCGAATGTGGCAACTCGACGCGCGGGCCGCCTCCTTGAACCAGCGGTGGGAGTAGTGGGTGATAAAAGTCCATGATGCCAATCATATCACTGGGTGCCTTGATGACCGACTCACTTATCGGGCCATTGGTCGGGTCGGCGGCCAAACCAAGGCAAGGCTGATGCGCCGCCCCGCCGCTGCCGAAGAAAATGGGCCGGTAGGCTCCGCCTGGAATGGAAGGGCACTGCAAGAACCGCGTGTGTTCGTGCCAGTCATCTCCGAAGCCCAGCCAAGACCATACTGAATTGGGCTTGGCTTCGGGATAATGACCGTGCTCCTGCACATACGCCGCCATCAGCAGACCGACCTGTCGCAGATTGCTCTGGCAGACGGCGGCTTTGCCACGGGCTTTGGCTTTGGCGAGGGCGGGGAGCAAGAGGGCCACGAGGATGGCGATGACAACCAGAAGCTCAACCAGGGTGAATGCCTTCCAATTATTTGGGTGCATGTCACTTGGACAGTCTGGCTGTTTGGGCGTCACGGGTGGCATCCGTGTGCAGCGGCCTAACGGATAAGAGCTGAGCCACAGCCGGATGAACCGGCGGCTCGAAATGGGAGCCGCGCTAAACCCGAGAGCGGGGGCGGCTGTTGGCTCCAGCAATTTGTTAGGCTGCGTGCTTATGCTCACTCAAATATCTCTGCCAATCATCGTGATCTAAAATGATGGAACGAATCGTGTCGTCCATCCGAGGGCGCTGAGTGCGCACATATAAAGCGCAAGCTGCATACTCGGCCGGTAAACCGCGGATGCGGAGACATGCGAGCAAATCATCGTAGCTCGACTCCTTCGATGACGTGATAATACCTGCCGCCTCAACATGCCGCTCCCACGCCAAGCTCGAATCTCGGATCATGCGTTTTGCTTCATCAATTGATGGCATCTGGCTCATAAAATCAAGGGATGCTCACAGCGGCCTAACGGCAAAAGCTCAGCGACCCCGCACGGGACGCAACGATCGCAACTGCGACGCTCCCGCCGGGTTCGCTGGAGCGCATTGATACTCCCATCCAAGCCCTTTGGGTTTTTTGATATCATCGTTGCAGGG
>JAQGOV010000312.1 GCA_028293425.1 Verrucomicrobiales bacterium | reverse complement strand
GCTGATTCTGATTTCGTCGTTCTTGTCACTTCCCCAAACGCCCCTGCAACTGTCCCAGGCTGCGCTGCAGCAATTCCTGTGCGGCCTGGTTTTTCGTAATGGCCAGCGCCTGGTTGATGAAATTAATATTCTGCTGCACCTGTTCTGGCGTCATGTTTGGATCCGGTCGCAGGTAGAAGCTCTGGTTACCCCCTGGCAGATGCCACGTTTTGTCCCCGGGCTGATTGCCACCCATGGTGGATGGATTCCCGATATAAAATTTGCCCCCACCGAGCACATCCGCAATTGTGACCCACGGCGCATACGGAATTGAATCCGCCTTGATTTCGTTCAGCAACGCGGTTTGCGCTTCGGGTGATTGCGGCGCCAATTGGGCCAGCATTTGCAGCGCGGGATTCCGCGCGCTCTTGTTAGGATTATTCGGATCCGTAGCCATGGAAATGAGACTGTTCACGCCAGCGTTGTCCGGCATCGTGCCCAGCGCGATCAAGGAGTAATACCGATAATTGTTCGCCAGCCCTTCCAAATCCGCCACCGCGCCTGGCCCACCGTATTTTTTCAGCGTGTCGAAAAGCGCGCCCACATCCACACCCGGAAGCTTGTTCTCGCCCGCCATCCCGATTGTATCCCGAGCCGCGCGCAGGATTTCCTGGCGATACTGTTCCGGCGCCGCCGCGTCGAGACTCCCGGCCAGGTAAGCAATCTCTCGCGGGTCGGTTGTTGTCTGGAGAACCTGCAACGACGGTGCAATTCCTTCCGAGCCCAGGCTCCCGAGGCTTTCCAGCAACGCCATGCGCACCGAGGACGACCCGAGGTCCTTGCTTACTCCCAGCGCATCAAAGCTGATGTCCGTGTTCTTCTCCATGTATTCCAAAATAGCGGGCACACCTGCTGCGCCTTGCTGTTTGAGCTGCGCCAAGGCCGCTTTCCATGCCTCTGCTTTCTCAGGGGTCATCGGTCCGTTCTTCAAATCGATTTCCGCCAAAGCTTTCACCAGGCTGCGGGTGTAGGGAGACGGTTCGGGCTTGGGAACTGCCGGAGTTGTGGAAGCTGCCTGAGTCCGGGCCGTGACATTCGGGTTCACGGATGCTGGGGGTGGAGCAGTCCCGTTCGGCTCCGGCATATCGTCCGGATCCTTTTTGGCCGTGTGTTTTGAAACTGCCTTCGGTGTTTCGTCCAGTTGAGCGGTTTGCTCCGGTGACGTGGACGACTGGCTCTTTTTCCAAAAGAAAATACCCCCGCCTATCACTGCCGCGGCGATTACCAGCACCATCAAAAGAAAACCCGTACGCGGCCCGTCCGCCGGTACGGCGGTCCCGGTTCCAGAAGTTTTTGGTTCTAAATTTCCATTCATAAATCGTTCTAAACTCCGGCGTCTTTTCCTAACCTTTCCCCGTCTGAGCCTTGGCGAAGGCAGCGCGCCGGTCCTTTATCCCAACTGTCAAATTTTTGCGTTACGTGGCAAATCCACGCGCGCCCAACTCGCTTCCCATATTAACCTAAAATCGGCATTTTGCTAACAAACCGTAAGCGGTGTTTTTGCAAGCAATGGCGCCCCTATGTTTCTGTTTCCAAACATTTCCTCAAAAACGGTGTTTAGCCGAATTTAACGCGGTCTGGGTGGGAGTAAATATTCATCCTCTCCGCCCTCAAGAACCCGACCAGAGTTTGCCGGCTTTCCCGTGCAAATTCCACCGCTAAACTTGACGGTGCGGAAACCGCCGCCAGCACCGGAATCTTCGCCGCCAGCGACTTCTGCAATATCTCAAACGACGCCCGCCCGCTTACCATCAAAATATGCCTGTCCAATGCCAGGTTTTGGAGCAGCGCATAACCCAGCACCTTATCCACCGCGTTATGGCGGCCCACATCCTCGCGTGCCACCAACAACTCGCCATCCACGGAGAAGAGCCCCGCCGCGTGCAAACCGCCCGTTTCGTCGAACGTGCTCTGCACCGCGCGCAACTTATCCGGCAACGTGAGCAAGACCTTCGAGTCCACCTCTAGGGCAGAATCCACCGGCGGGAAATGTTGATGCACCGCCTGGATCGTTGCTTTGCCGCAGAGACCGCAACTGGACGACGCAAACAGGTGGCGGGTCAACCGGCCGAAATCGATTGCGACCTCCGGCTGCAGCAACACATTGATCGCATTGCCCGCTTCATTCCTCGGATATGGCACGATCGAAGCGATCTGCGTGCGCGACGTAATCAGTCCTTCGGAAAAAAGAAAGCCCGCCGCCAATTCTTCATCATGGCCCGGCGTGCGCATCGTCACACTCACCGGACGGGTGTCGATCTGAATCTCGAGCGGTTCCTCTACAGCCAGGTAGTCATGCACCGGCTTTGGCGGACCGCCGCTGCGCCATTGCAGCACTTCACATGGAGCGGCAGCTTTCACCGCTTCTCGATCTTCACCTGGGCGTTGTAATCGGGCACCCCGCCCAGTGCATCCACCACTCCGCGGCGCACGATCACGTTGCCTTCGGGCCAAAACACCTGCAGGTTGCGACGCGCAATCGGCACGATGAATACTCGGCCATCGAATCCCCCCAAGTCATTCACTAGGCGCACCCGATCGTTCTGGCTCAAGTGCAACTCCGCCGCGTCCTCCGGGTTGATGAACACGGCATCGCGATCCGCTCCGGTCATCGGATCCGTTTCGGCATAGATCAAGCTGTTGAACTGTTTCCCGCGACGTGTGCTCACCTCGAAGATGCCGGGCTCGCGATTCAGCTGGGGCAGGGGAACAGCGCGAAAGTGCGCCTTGGTATCCGCCGTCGCGAACAGCCAATTTGCGCCCAAATGGGGACCGCCATATTGAATGTTGTCCCCCAGCTTTTTCAGATTCTGAATCCCTTCGTAAAAAGGAACTGCCTTCGGGATTTCCTCGCGAATCGCTTCGCCAGTGGCGCACCCGAGCAGCTGCGCCCGTTCCGGGTAAACCCGTTGGGCCAACTCCAGGAGGATCTTCCACTCCGATTTCGCTTCGCCCACCTGGCGCGGCAGCTCGGGACTGAACAGGATGCGCCGCTCGGTGGTCGTTTCCGTGCCGCCGCCTTCCTGTTCGTAACGGGTCTTGGCCGGCAACAGAATTACTTCCTCCTTCGGTTCGAGGAACATTTGGTCCGTCAGAATAATATCCTGGTGCACGCGCAAGGGCACGTTCGACATTGCCGCCGCCACGTAATCGGGTTCCGGCAGGTTCCGCAAAAAGTTCCCGCCCAGGCAGTAAAGCATATCGAGCTGCCCTCGTGAGCAGGCTTCCACCATTTCCACGGCGGTCAGGCCTTTCTGGTCCGGAATCGGGAATCCGTACAACTTCGAAAGCTTCTGCGCGTTGTCCGGGTTGATTGGCTTGCCGCCGGGAAAGGCTGACGAGTACGCGCCCATCTCCGCGCCGCCTTGCACTCCCGAGTGACCGCGAATCGGCATGATGCCACATTTGTCCCGGCCCACGAAACCCTTCATCAAGCCCACGTTGATTACCATCGAAACCGCGTCGGCGCCGTAAGCATGCTGCGTGATGCCCATGCTCCAAACGAACACAGCGGTCTTGGCATCGCGGATCAACTCTGCAAACTCCTGCATGCTCGCCCGCGGCAGGCCAGCCTGCTTCTCGATCGCTTCGAAAGTCAGCGTCTGTGCGGCGGCTTTGATCGTTTCAAATTCCTCTGTGTAATTCTGGATGAACTTGGCGTCATACCAACCGTTCTCGAGCAGGATCTTCAGCACGCCATACAGGAAGGCAATGTCGCCGCCCTGCGCGACCGGGAACCAGTAATCCATGATGTCCGTGCCGAAGAGAGCGCTCTTGGTCGTGGATGGGACCCAATACCGCTCCATTCCCGGCTCCCGGTAAGGATTCACCAGCACGACCTTCGTGCCAGCTCCCTTCGCTTCGTGCAGATACTTCGTGGACACCGGCTGATCATTGGCCGGGTTCGCGCCGAAGAAAATGACCAGGTCCGAGCCGATCCAGTCCGTGTAGGAGCAGGTCGTGGCTGCTACCCCCAGCGCGTGCCGCATCGCGCCCGTGCTGGGCGCGTGGCAAAGCCGGGCGGCGTTATCCACGCTGTTCGTCCCCAGGAACCGCGCTACCTTTTGCGCCACGTAATACACCTCGTTGGTGATCCCTCGGGACGTGAGAAAAAACGCGAGCCGCTCTGGTTTTGCCGCGCGAATACGCTTGGCCATTCGCTCATAAGCTTCATCCCACGAAATGCGCCGAAACCCTTTGTCCCCTTTTTGCCGCAGCATAGGGTAGGGGATGCGCCCGAGCTCTCGCAGTTCTGCGTTCTTCAGGCCAGACAGCTTGCTCACGTCGGAGAGCAGGCTGATGTCAAGCGGCCCGACTGTGTTCAGCCGGAGCAAATTCAGCCGCGTCATGCACAGATGCACGCCATCAATTGTCCAATCATGGAACCCCGCCACGCCGAGCGCGCAGCCGTCGCAAACACCCTTGCTGACGACCTTCCAGGCGTAACCGAGATTATCGCGATTGGCCCAAACCACCTTCGCCATGTCCCGGAAATGCTTCGGCTTGGTCTGACCGACCCCGAAAGGCACGGCCGACTTGAGCTTCTCTCTCCAGCTTTTTTGGATGCGATGTGACATAAGGGCAAAATGTTGAGTATTACTGTCCTATGAAACAGGCAACCCCGGACAGTGTCAATTCGGGGGATTCTCGGCAATGGGATGGGGAGGCGATTGCTGATTGTTTATTGGGATTACGGATTGTCGAGCCGCTTCGTGGAGAGTGACAAATTTAAAACAGGACTTGACCGCAATTAGGTTGCAGCGGAGGGGCCGATTGGGTTTGGATGGCCCAACCAATGAAATGCCTGCATTTACCCTGTTTCCTGTGGCCGTGCATTCTCGTGATAAGCGCGAGCCCTTCGCTTTGGGCTCAGGCCGCAGGACTTGTCGCCGGTGCAAGCAACGAAGCGCGTCAGCCCGTGCTGGAATTATTCTTCACCAACAGGCTGCAACAACTTCCCCTCACCAATGTACGTGTTCCCTATGATTCTGTTTACGAAAGGGAGAAGCACTACGAGGGAGTTGGTTTTTACCAGGCTCTCACGAACATGATGCCGACGTCCTCCGGGCTGCCAGAGGATGGCGTGGTGCTCTTTTTGTGCAACGATGGGTATAATCCGGCCGTTCCGTTGAAGACTTTGATTCGGGAGCATGCGTTCCTTGCAATGGCCGACCATGATGCACCGAAAGGCAGCCATTGGTTGCCGATCAAATCCGGAGGGTTAAAGGAACTCGGCCCTTGGTATCTTGTTTGGCCCGAGAGTTCGGGACCCTCGCCGAACCATCCGTGGCCTTACGGGGTCATCGGTGTGAGGATTGCCAGCCGGCAAAGTTTGTTTGGACCAGCTATGCCATTGCTGCAGGCACATCAGCGCGGGTTTGAGCTTTATTCGAAAAGCTGCATGACATGCCACAGCATTAATGGCGTGGGAGGCACTTTGGGTCCCGATTTAAATTATCCCAAGAATGTTTACGAGTACTGGCAGCCAGCGCAGTTGATATCCTATGTCCAAGACCCATCCAAGTTCAGGTTAAATGCGAAAATGCCTTCATTCGCGAGTTTGGGGGAAGAAAACATCGTGGCCATATTGGACTATGTGAAGCACATGCAGGGTCACAAGGTAGTCCCAAATATTGGTGGTAAAAAGTAACTAAGCAAGTCGTTAGAGATTTTTGAGCAGAGCGGATGCAATCGACCAATGTTTTTTAAGGTTTCCGAAAAACCTAAAGCGTCAAATCACTTTTGGCTACAATTCGCGTTGACCAAATTCTAAGCCGGTGGCTCAGGAGAAAAGGGGTTTATGTGGGTGGAGGACAGCGTTAAAGGCGGGGACCGAGGAAAACGTGTTTGACTTTGGTCCGTTCCCGGAACAAACATCAAGGTCAGAGGGAACTCCCGGAAACTTTTGCGAGGATGCGAAAGTTGAGCTGCCTGGCCAGTTACGCTAAACCGTTATGCGACTATCAAACACGAAAGCATTTAGCATTCTGCTGATCCTTTTTTCCACGGGCCTTTGGACCAGGAGCTGGGGTCAGTCACGCTCCGCCAGCTTCAACTTTGAAGATGGTTCCCTGGCCTCGTGGATCGGTAAACCCGGACAAAACCATAGCGCGACCATTACGGTCGATCCGCTGAATCCGACCAACCATGTGTTGTCTTTCACCAACTTGAATCAAAACGGGGATATCTTCACCGCCAACTCATTTCCAGGCACCGGGGCCATGGTCAGCGTCGAAAAAGTCATGCTCAGTTTTGATTTCCTGGGTACCGGTAATACCCCGAACAACGGCGGCTTCTGTGGACTTTATGTCAGCGACAATCAGTATTATTGGGTGGCAGGAACCGAACCAACCGGATTGACTTTGCCTCCCTCTCCGCACGTTCTGTTGTCACCTGACGGCGTGTGGCATCATTACGATATCGATCTCACCGCATTGATTCGGCAGGAAGGCATTTCGCAGTTCCGGCTGATGTTTGAAGATTGGAGTGGGGCAGGCTCTGGCATTTCGGGGGGCGTTCCAGGCGACGTGTTCTTCGACGACATCCAGCTAATGTATCACCCCGGCGTGAGCATTCGGGTTTCCCAGATGGAAGTCTGCTGGGACACCGCGACCAACCTCGTTTACGAAGTCCAATACAAACCCGCCATGACCACCAACAACCCATGGCAAACCTTTGGGCCTGAAATCACCGGAACCGGATCCCGGCTCTGTGTGTTCGACAACGTTCCAGTCACCGAACCCAGGCGCTTCTACCGAGTTGTCAGCAAACAACACCAGTGATTCGAAGCACTTCAGATCTTCCCGTGGAGCCCGCCGAGGTGATGAGGCGGGCCGCCTCTGCTTCATCCTTCATTCAAGTCAAATCGCATGGGTTAGCGGTTAAAGTTCCGAACCCGTTGTGCCGGGAACCGCTGGCTTCAAAATCCCTCGCATTTCGCACAGGTTTGTGATTAGTTTGCCGGTCCTTGCCAGAAAGGGAGGATTTTCCCCGGTTTGGCGGTAAATTGAGCGTTTTATGACCAGTGCTGAAATACGACAGTCGTTTTTGAATTTCTTTCATTCGAAGGGGCACACAATCGTGCCTTCCTCGAGCCTCATGCCGGATTCGCCCAACCTGCTCTTCACGAACGCGGGAATGAACCAGTTCGTGCCCATTTTCCTGGGGCAAAAGAAGCCGGACGTGAGCAAGTGGGCCGGGGTGACGCCTGGGAGCGACACGCGCGCGGCGGATACGCAGAAGTGTATTCGCGCCGGCGGCAAGCACAACGACCTCGAGGATGTTGGGCTCGATACGTATCACCATACGTTTTTCGAAATGCTCGGGAATTGGTCGTTTGGAGATTATTTCAAGAAGGAAGCGATCGATTGGGCTTGGGAGTTGGTGACGGAGGTATGGCGCTTTCCGAAGAACCGAGTTTACGCAACGGTTTACAAGCCAGACCCGAGCAAAGGCGACCCAAGCGAGCTAGACCAGGAAGCATGGGATCTTTGGGCGGAGAAGTTCAAAGCGGCTGGGCTGGATCCGAACGTGCACATCGTTTACGGGAACAAAAAGGATAATTTCTGGATGATGGGTGAGACTGGGCCTTGCGGTCCGTGCTCCGAATTGCACATCGATCTGACGCCGCAAGGCGATACTCGCGGTCAACTTGTGAACAAGGGATCGGCGGATTGCATTGAAATTTGGAACCTGGTGTTCATCCAGTTCAATGCGAACCAAGATGGAACTTTTTCGCCATTGCCGGCCAAGCATGTGGATACGGGAATGGGCTTCGAACGGGTGGCGAGCATCATCCAGGGGACAAAAGGGTTTAAAGATTTTGCGAATGCAAAGATTTCGAATTACGAGACGGATATTTTTCGGCCGATCTTTGATGCAATCGAGAAACTGAGCGGGAAGCGCTACACTTCCACGTTGCCAGTGGCCGGCAGCACTGGGGATACGGAGCAGGAGAAAATTGACGTGGCTTTCCGGGTGATCGCGGATCATATCCGGACGCTGGGTTTTGCAATTGCGGATGGGATTGATCCTGGAAACGGAACGCGAAATTACGTGCTGCGCCGTATTTTGCGCCGGGCGGTGAAGTACGGACGCACGCTAGGATTTCATCAGCCGTTTTTTTACAAGCTGGTGGATGTGCTGGCGGAAACGATGGGGGAGGTGTTTCCGGAGATCCGCGCCAATCGGAAGCGGGTGCAGGATGTGATTCGAGGCGAGGAAGAGGCGTTCAACAAGACTTTGGATAAAGGGATCAGCCTGTTCAACGAGGCGACCGCGAAGGGAAGTATTTCGGGTGCCTTTGCATTTAAACTTTACGATGAGCAGGGTTTTCCTCTGGACCTGACGGAACTCATGGCACGTGAGCGCGGGTTGTCCGTGGACGTGGACGGCTTCAATAGGTTGATGGAAGAGCAGAAGGACCGGGCGCGCAAGGCGCAGAAACGGGAAGTGATCGAGCTTTCCCAGATTGAAACCACTACTCCAACAAAGTTTGTGGGTTATGACAAACTGGTGGCCCAGGCCAAAGTTCTTGAAGTGCTCGGGGTGAAAGACAAAACCGCCGTGGTGTTGGATACCTCCACCGCGTATGCGGAGATGGGCGGCCAAGTCGGGGACAGTGGCGAACTGCAAGCGGGTGGACAACTTTGGCGCGTGGTGAACACGACCAAAACGGGCAATACGTGGTTGCATTTTCTGTCGGAAAAGGATGGCCCTCTGGTCGGAGCCGAGGTCGAATTAAGCGTGGATGCGGAACGGCGGAACGCGATCCAGCGGCATCACACGGTAACGCATTTATTGCATTGGGCTTTGCACGAAGTGGTGAGCCAGGACGCTTCACAGAAGGGTTCATCCGTGGGGCCGGACAAGCTGACCTTTGACTTTAACTCACAACCGCTCACGTCTCAGCAGGTGGCCGATATTGAGAAGCTGGTGAACGAACGCGTGCTGGACAATGCGGGTGTGAGCTGGACGGAGGTGCCTTACAATGAAGTGAAAGGGCGCAAGGATGTGATGCAGTTCTTTGGGGACAAGTACGGCGACACAGTGCGGGTCGTACAAATCGGCGGACAGCCTACGGTGCTGAATGGATATTCTATGGAACTCTGCGGCGGAACACACACGCGGGCCACCGGAGAGATTGGCTTGTTCCGGATTCTGAGTGAGAGCGCAACTGCAGCCGGTGTGCGACGCATCGAGGCCGTGTCCGGATTGCAGGCTTACGATTTAGCAAACCAGCAATTGCAGTTGATCCGAACGATCGCTGGAAAGATTAATTCGCCCGTGCATGAGGTGGAGAAAAAGGTTGAGGCGTTGCTGGCACAGCAGAAGGAGCTGGAAAAACAGGTGAAAGCTGCGCAGCAGAAGGAAGCTGCCAACTCGGCGCGAGGTCTCGTCGCGAAGGCGCAGGATGTGAACGGGGTGCGGGCGATTATCGAAAACCTGGGCACAGCTGATGGGGATTATCTCCAAGGCGTGGCGGACGCTTTGAAGGGGCAATTCAAAGGCGTGGTGGTATTAGGCGGGGTGAATAATGGGGCGGTTACGTTGATTGCCTCGGTGTCGCCGGAATTCACTTCCAAGGTGCAGGCTGGAAAGATTATCCAGACGATTGCGCCCATTGTGGGCGGAAAAGGCGGCGGGAAACCGGACAATGCTCGTGGCGGCGGAAAAGATGCGAGCAAGTTGGATGAGGCTTTGACGAAGGTTAAAGGGCTTATCCAGTAATACATTGAGCGAAATTAAGTCTTCATCTCTATACGAGCGGCTTGGGGGCCATGAGGGGATTGCCAAGTTGTTGCGCTATTTTTATGCCGATGTGCGCCAGCACGCGGTGCTGGGGCCAATCTTCAATGCGCGCATTCATGACTGGCCGATGCACCTGGAGAAGATCGGAGAGTTCTGGGCGTTGCAAACGGGCGGACCGTCAGTTTATCGCGGTGGATTTGGGGCAGCGCATCTGGGTTTGGATTTGCAGCCGGAGCATTTTGGGCATTGGTTGAAGCTTTGGGATTTTAATTGCCAAAGGAATTTGACGGATCCGGAAGCTGGGGAGATGAGCGCGATTGCGCACGAATTTGGGCGTCGATTGAGCCGGTTGGTTCAGATGCAGGCTGGGTCAGGGTAAGTCTCACCACATCCCGAGGATGTTTCGCGCCAAATTAGTGAGAACGAAGCTCATCCAGAGTGAAGTTTTATTCGAACGAGAACTTTCCTTTGCCTGCGGTGCAAAAGTTGCGCCAATTGGGGCATGATGTTCTCACGATCTGGGAAACACGGAAAGCTGACGCAGCAGTTCCGGATGAAGAGGTTCTACAATTTGTCACGAGCGAAAACCGGGTTATCTAACTCTGAATCGCCTTCATTTCACTGGGCTTCATCAAAAATTCCCGAACCATGCCGGAATCATCGTTTGCACCTTTGACCTTTTGTTTGGCCGACAGGCTGAACGGATTTATAATGCTATTTTGGCATTTCCCACCCTCAAAGGCCAACTATCGCGAGTGAACAGGCCTTAACGCCTCGTCGTTGTGCAACGAGGTTTCGACGCGAAGAGGAGGCTCAAATTTATAGGCTCAATTAGGAGCCGTTGTAACGGGTGGACGCTTCTAAAGGGTTTCGGAGGGGTGCCGATGAAATACTTAGCAGTCGTTTGAAGGCTTCCTCTATCCATCGGTAGCGAGGAGAAGTGAAACCCCGGGAAGGTGAGCCTTTCATTTAATTCTCAATCTTTTTTCATGCGTAATCTGAAAAAGACGAAGGAACCCGCGGTAGGTGCGAAGTTCCCGACGTGGCGGCGTTTCTCACGGTGGCATTATTTACCATGTCTGCTGGCCTTGGCTTTTGGCGTGTTTGTCTCGGCCTTGCTTTTCCGGGTGCTGCAAGAACAGGATGAACAAAGCACCTTTTTGCGGCCCGTCCTTGGAATCACCCTGAGCCTGGTGGCTACTGCTGTGCTGATTGGATACCTAATCAATTCCTCACGGCGGACAGAAAAGGTGGAGCAGTTGGTGGATCAGCGCACGGCCGACCTAACGGAGGCAAACCGATTGCTATTGCATGAAGTGGAAGAAAGGCAGCGCGCCGAGGGCGCTCTCGAACGGGTCCGGGCTCAGCTTGAGTTGCGGGTAATTGAAAGGACCCGCGAATTGACCGCGGTGAACGATGCGTTTCGTTTGAGGGATAGGGCAATCGCGGCAGCAATCAACCCGGTGGTGATCACCGATGTTAATCAACCAGACCATCCCATCATATACTGCAATCCTGCCTTCGAAGGAATGACAGGTTATACGGTAGCGGAAGTTTTGGGGAAGAACTGCCGCTTTTTACAGTTGGACCGAGGACACCAGGTCGAAGAAAACCGCGGGGCTTTGGAGGTGCTTCGGGGGGCGATTCGATGCGGCGAAGGCTGCCAGGTGGTGTTGCGCAATTTTAAAAGGGATGGCACGCCGTTTTGGAACGAACTGACAATTTCTCCGGTGCGCGATCCGATTGGACGCGTGACTCATTTTCTGGGGTTCCAGGCGGACATTACGCGCCGGAAGGAAGCGGAAGAAGCACTCGTGAAGGCTCGGCAGGAATTGGAGGAACGCGTGGCAGAGCGTACGGTGGATCTGTCGCGTGCCAATGAAAGCCTGAAGCTGGCGGAAGCGAAATATCGCGGCATTTTCGAAAACGCGGTTGAGGGCATTTACCAAAGCCGGCCGGATGGCACCTACGTGAGCGTGAATCCGGCGCTGGCGAGGATGTACGGTTATACTTCTCCTCAGGACCTGATGGAGAAGGTTAAGGACATTGGGAAGCAGATTTACCTCGACTCGAAATTCCGGGACGATTTCGCGCGGTTGATGGAGGAGAACCATGAGGTTTATGGGCTGGAGTACCAGGTGCGGCGCCGGGATGGGTCGACAATGTGGATCTGTGAGCATGCGCGCGCGGTAATGGATGGAAAAGGAAGCATCCTGTTCTACGAAGGCATCATCCAGGACATTTCCAAACGGAAGCACGCCGAGTCTGAAAAAAACCGGCTAGAGGAACAGCTCCGGCAGTCGCAGAAAATGCAGGCGATCGGTACGCTGGCTGGGGGCATTGCGCACGATTTCAATAACATCCTTGGCGCGATTATCGGGTTCAGCGAATTAACACTGGATGAACTGCCCCTGGACTCCAAGCCAAGGCGCAACCTGGAGCAGGTTCACAAAGCCGGGATGCGGGCGAAGGATTTGGTGCAACAGATTTTGTCCTTCAGCCGCCAAAACAAAGCGGAACGGGCGGCAATCAAGGTCGGACCCATTGTCAAAGAAGTGATGAAGCTGGTGCGGGCTTCGTTGCCGTCCACGATTGAAATGAAAGTGGCGATTGGCACCGAGCAGGATTCTTGCGTTGCTGACGCGGTGCAAGTCCACCAGGTTTTAATGAACCTTTGCACCAACGCTGGTCATGCCATGAGAGAAAAGGGTGGGCGGTTGGAAGTCCGATTAGAGGCCGCCACAGCGGGAGCGCCGAGGGTTCCATCCGGCCTAAAGGCCGGTCCTTACCTGCGCTTGAGCGTTTCTGATACCGGGCACGGGATGGAGTCGACCGTCCAGGAACGCATCTTCGAACCATTTTTCACCACCAAACCCATTGGCGAAGGGACGGGTCTTGGTTTGTCGGTGGTGCATGGGATTATCAAAAGCCATGGAGGGGAGATCACGGTGTCGAGTGCCGTCCATCAAGGGACGACCTTTGAGGTGTTCCTGCCGCAGTCCGAAATGAGAGCGGACGATTCAAAGCCAGAAACTGGTCCTGCCCGAGGCGCATCCGAAAGGATTCTGCTGGTGGACGATGAGGAAGCCCTCACCTTCATGATGCAGCAAATCCTTGAGAAGCTGGGTTATCAGGTGACGGCGTTTACAAACAGTCGACAGGCCTTGGAAGCTTTCAAAGCGGATCCAAAAGCTTTTGACCTGGTGATCACAGACCAAACCATGCCGCGCATGACAGGTGCTGAACTTATGGCCGAGGTCCACAGCTTGAGGCCAGAACTGCCGGTGATCGTCTGTACTGGTTACGACCGGAACTCCATGAACTCCGCTGGGGGCCTTTTTATTCTGAAGCCAGTGGATGTTCGGGTGCTGGCAGAAATGATACGTAAGGCGCTGACTGACAAGGCAAAGCTAGCGCCGCAGGCCTTGGCAATTGAACAAACGGCAATCGCGAGCGTCCAATAGCCGGAACTCAACTTACAAACTATGAAAACAATCGTTCTCTCCGTAGCAATTTTGGGCCTGGCTTTGGCCGGGGTGCAGGCTGGTGAATCCAAGAAAGCGGGCGATGCCTGCTGTGCTGATAAAGCGAAAGCCACTGCCAAAGCGGGTTGCGCCGATAAATGCTGCGACGCCAAATTGGCCAAGAAAATCGATATGTCGGTCAAGGGCGCGACTGCCCTGGTGCAGAAGTAAGCCAGTTTATCTTTCCCAATCCCTGTTTGCCGTTCGCGGCGGGCAGGGATTTTTTGTTGCTGGCACTCAGGCTTGTGTCGATTAGATTGGCGGCGTTGATGAAGAAAACGTTTGATCCCATAGAAGCCGTGCTGGCCGACCTGAAAAAGGGGAAGATGGTGATCATGGTCGATGACGCCGACCGGGAGAATGAGGGCGACCTGATCATGGCGGCGGAACATGCCACGCCAGAGGCAGTAAACTTCATGGCGCGGTTTGGACGGGGATTGATTTGTGTGCCAGCCCTGGAAGAGCGGCTCAAGCAATTGGGCATCGAACGGATGGTGGCTCAAAACCGCG
>JAQGOV010000284.1 GCA_028293425.1 Verrucomicrobiales bacterium | reverse complement strand
AGGGCGGCGAGCTTCGGGTTGATTGGGGCGGCGTTCGGGCTGGGGTTTATTGCTGGACCTGCACTGGGTGGGCTGCTCGGGAATGTTGGCTTGCGTGTGCCTTTCCTGGTAGCGGGTGGCTTAACGCTTTTGAACTGGTTGTATGGGTTGCTGATCTTGCCGGAGTCGCTGGCTCCCGCGAATCGACGCGCCTTTTCGTGGGCCCGCTCCAATCCGATCGGATCGCTGATGGCCTTGAAACGGCATCCGATGGTGTTGGGGTTGGCGGGTACGCATTTTCTGACATACCTGGGACACCAGGTGCTGCCGAGCACGTGGGTGCTTTACACAGGCTACCGATACGGCTGGGGCACCAAAGAGACAGGTATTTCCCTGGCAGTGGTGGGGCTCATGGCAGCAATCGTCCAGGGCGGGTTAACCAAACGTATTATCCATCAGATTGGGGAACAAAAGGCCGTTGTATTTGGGTTGATTGTAGCGGCTCTGGCTTATGCGGGGTATGGATTGGCGTCTCAAGGTTGGATGGTTTATGCAATCCTGGTTGGGGCATCCCTGGGCGGGGTGGCTGGCCCCGCGGTGCAGAGCTTAATTTCGCGCGGTGTGGGAGCCGACGAGCAGGGTGGCGTGCAAGGCTCCCTAACGAGTCTGGGCAGCATCGCGGGCATTATTGGTCCGGTGATCGGGACCAGGCTGTTTGCTTATTTTATCAGTGACAAGGCCCCAGCGCATTTGCCGGGGATTGCGTTTTTCTTCAGCGCGGTAATAACCATTGGTGGGATGCTATTGGCAGTGAGATCCTTCCGCAAAAACAAATTGCTGGAGCCGGCGACGGGCGAGGAACTCCTGGCGAAATGAGGTTCGGACCGACGTACAACAAAAAGACGCGACAAAGGTCTAAGGAGATCGGCGCTCCCTCTTGGGGATTACTTGCTACAAGAGCAAATCCTGACGCCCCGGCACGTGGATCTCAAAACCGGTACTTGGATCGAGACTCTTTTGTCGCGCAATTCAATCATATGCAATAACGAGGCGGATTCCAGCAGAAGTTGTTCACTAAATTATTCACCGCGGCGACTTTGGTTTATCCTTTATTTTACGGTCTCGTTCACCTATTCCCACGACCGTGCCGAGACAACTGGGCAGCGAGCTTCAGTCCTTGATTGCGGCGGTCAGGAGATCTTTAATCGAGCCGAGTCTTGCCGGGTCCGTAATCTTACCTCCTTGCGTGTCGGTCAAATAGAAGGTGTCGGTAGCGATGTCGTCGTCCGTGTCTATAATGGCTTGGGCAACGTTAATGCCAGCGTCAGCCAGCGTTTGCAGAATGTCATAAAGCAAACCGATGCGATCGTTCGTTTCCACTGCCAGGATGGTATGCTCGGCGGATCTCTCATGGTCCCAGGAGATGTTCACAACCGGCAGTGTCTTGCGAGGATGGTACTTGTGTGCGGACAAAGCCCACATCGAAGCAAATCGGGGTGGCTCGAAAAGGGCGCCTTCCAGAAGGAAGAGCATCTGCCGGAGCCGTTCGGTGTCGGTGATGGAGCCATGCTCGGTATTGCAAACCCGGAAAACGTCGAGGACGATATGGTCCTTTCGCGTGTAGGCATCCGCGCTGAGAATGTTGACTTTGGTGGCGCTGAAGGCTGCGGCGGCTTTGGCCAATAAGCCTTGGCGATCCCAGGTGCAGAGGAGCACCGTGGTGAACCCTCGTTCGGGGCAATGCCGCCAATCGAGAACTGGCAGGTTCGTTTGAGAAGCAGGGTCATTGATCTGCACCAGGAACTTATGAACCACTTCCAAGCCCCAGGTCAGTTCCTCCTCGTCCACCCGTTCCCAATATCGAACAGGCATTCCGTCAAAATGAGCATTGATTTCTTCCTGGCCGATTTTGAAGGGGGGATGCCGCTGCAAACTCGAGTGCATCTGGGTGCGAAAGATCTCAGCAATACGTTGACTATCTCTTCGAGCGGACAGGACTGGTGAACTGCTTTCCATACAAGGGACTTAGATGCAGCGAGCGTGCCAAAGCCGGGCGTGGAGGAAAATGGTACAGATTATTTTCAGATTACTGGAATTGAGGGAAGGAACGACGGAAAAGCGGTCGAGAAGCGTCTTTGAATCTTGTGGCCGCTCCAGAACGTGCGGAGAACGCCACTAGTGGTTTGGAGGAAAATATGCGTGGAGGGCAAAATGCAACAGGCCAAAGTGTAAAAACTGTGGAACATCTTAAATAAGTTCGTGATTATAGCAGTCTGTTTAGGGTTGAGCGCGCGTAGGCAGGAGTGGGTGGAAGAAAAACGTTTATGTATAAAGTATATTTTTGGATCTCCGTGGTTACCTGTTTAAGCGCCCAATGTTTGATCGGGGGTGAAAAGGCTAAAGTTGAAGCGGCCGATGATTTGTTCCTCCAGCCGCAAGTGTTGCAGTTAAAAATCGAGTTGCCAGCTGCGAGCCTGGAAAGCTTAAAGACAGATCCCAAAAAGTATGTGCGGGCGACACTCAAGGAGGGAGGAACCGTGTTTGCAGATGTTGGCCTGCGGATGAAGGGGAATGGCGGTTTTCAGGGGCTTGAACGAAAGCCGAGCTTTACGCTGAAATTTAACGAATTTGTGTCGGGAGAGAAGTTTCATGGCCAGGGCAAGCTCTTCTTCGAAAACGCGCACCAGGATCCCAGCTACCTGGGTGCCGCGCTGGGGGGCGAGATCTTCAGGTCAGTCAACGTGCCTGCGCCGCGGGTGACTTTTGCACGCTTGGATTTTGATGGGAAGAACGCGGGTGTTTACGTCATCTCCGAAGCGATCAACCGGGAGTTTCTGAGCCAATACTACAAGAAATCCAAGGGGAACCTTTATGAAGGCGCGAATGGCGACATCACCGATAGGCTGCAAAAGGACGGGGGCGACGCCGCGAAGGACCAGGCGGATTTGAAGGCGCTGGCTTCCGCTTGCCGAGAGCAGGACCCGGTGCAGCGAATTAAGAAGGTATCGGCCCTGTTGGACCTGGAACGTTTTATCAGTTTTGCCGTAGTGGAGGATTATACATGGAACAGCTCGGGATATTCCCTGGGGCGGAACAATTACCGGGTGTATCATGACCCGAATTCAAATTTGCTTTCTTTCATTCCCCATGGTGTGGAGCATCTTTTCGGCAACACCAAAGGAGCTCTTTTCCCCGAATGGAAAGGTTTGGTCACCAGAGGCATCCTTGCAACGCCGGAAGGGCAAAAGCGATACAAGGAGCAGATGACAAAGCTCATTGCCGGGCCAGGAAAACCGGAAACCTTGGCGGTGCGGATTAATGACTGGGCCGGCAAGATCCGGCCCGCCATCGCCAAAGACTCAAGCGGTGATCTGAAGACATTTGATTCAGCCGTGGCGCTGCTCAAGACCCGGATGGCCGAAAGAGCAAAATTCCTGGAGGAGGAACTGAAGAAGCCTGAACCCGTGGCTGCAACTCCAGCCAAGTAATTGCATGTATAATTCCTGGTTGAAGGAAGTGGCTCGCACGATGGTGATGGGATGTTTGTGCCTTGCATGGCAGGCAACGGGCGCCCCTGTAATCAAGGCTCGTTCCGTCCCGGGAGAAAACCTTTTTGGCGGCTCATCGATTCGGAAATTCGTCATCAAAGTGGAAGAGTCCGAGTTAACCAAGCTCAAGCAAGACAATCGCAAATATGTGCGGGCGACTGTCATTGACGGGCAGGATGTCTACAAGGACGTTGGCATTCATTTAAAGGGGATGGGCAGCTTTCAGCCCTTGGAGAAGAAGCCGAGTTTCGTGGTTAAATTTGACTATGAGGATCCTAAGCAACGTTATGAAGGCTTGAGCAAGTTCATGCTCAACAATGCGAGCCAGGACGGGACTTACCTCGCCGAATACATGGGGACCAGCCTCTTTCGGGATGCTGGCCTGCCGGCTGCGCGAGTGACTCACGCATTTGTGGAATTCAATGGTCGTGATCTTGGGATGTATGTGTTGATCGAACCGATGAACAAGGAGTTTCTAAGCCAGCATTTCAAAAGCGTGCGGGGCAATCTCTACGAGGCGTACCTCCATGACGTTGACCAGCCAATGGAGCAGGACAACGGTAAAACGACGGACCAAAAGGACATTCAGGCTCTCGCGGCGGCCGCAAAGGAGGAAGACCCTGTGAAACGTTGGAATCGGCTGCAGGAGGTGCTGGCGGCCGACCAATTCATTAAACACCAAGTATTGGAGATCTTTACCGCGCACACGGATGGTTACGGAAACAATTTCAATAATTATCGCGTCTACCACGATACGGATACGGACAAGCTCCACTTTATCGCGCATGGAATCGATTGGGCTTTCCAGAGCACAGGGTATCCGATTCGCCCGCCAAGTCGCGGTTTGGTGACCCGGGCAATCCTGGCTACGCCCGAAGGGCGCAAACGTTTTAAACAATATTTTCCCCAGCTTTTCGACGAGGTTTTTCGTTTAGAGGTGCTGACAAATCGGGTCAACGCAGTGGAGACTCGGTTAAAAGCGGCTGCCCGCAAACCTGATGAGGCGCAGGCCTTTGCCAATGGAGCGGTGGAGATGCGCAATCGATTGGTGGAGCGACATAAATATATCGAAAAGCAACTGGCCTTGCCCGAGCCACAGCCAGTGAAGTTCGATGGTTCCGGCATGGCCGTGATTAAGGATTGGGACACCCGAAAAGAAACAGGTGAGCCAGTGTTTGACCAGCCAAAGACTGGGGAAATCGCGACCCTCCACATTGCTGGCGATAAAGCGCCTTGTATTGCCTCCTGGAGGAAGCGCCTGGCCCTGGATGAAGGAAAATACAAGTTCACAGCGAGAGCACGCGGGGCGCACATTGAACCGCAGGAGAGCGAGACTGGCAGCGGGGCAGGGGTGCGCATTTCGGGCGGCAAGCGTCAGAAGAAACTGTTGGGAGACAGCGACTGGACCGCACTGGACTATGAGTTTGAGGTGATGGCAGGGGGAAACGATGTGGAATTGGTTGCTGAACTCAGGGCGAAAAAGGGTGAGGTGTGGTTCGATTCGCAATCAATGAAACTGATAAAGGTGAAGTGAGGCGTACGGATGATGCGTGGAGGCTGTTTTTTCTAAAATCCTGCGGTAAGCTTGTGAAGGCCATCTGAGCTGGCTGGCCCTCT
>JAQGOV010000251.1 GCA_028293425.1 Verrucomicrobiales bacterium | reverse complement strand
GTCTTTTGCGCGATGGCCAAGGCGTGCCCCACCGTGGGAATGTAGGCGTGGTCCATCGGCTCATTCGGCTTCGGTTCGATCGCAATCCGAATTTTCTTGTCGTGACCCAGCATCTTGTCCAGCGCTTCCACCAGCAACTCGACGCTACGGCGCCCATTCTTGGCTTCACGAATATAGGTACCTTCACGCGCCAGCCAGAGAACCAGGATGTCTGTGCCCAGGATGTTCGCGATATCGATGGAGCGCAGGGACCGGTCAATCGCGTATTTGCGAGCCTTGGCATCATTGCTGGTGTAGGCGCCATCAATGGTCATGGGGCTGAACCACAACCGCGGGGCCACCATCTCGGCCACGAGCCCTTCGCCATCCAGCCGCTTTTTCAGCTCCTTCGCTTCCTTGCGAATCTGCTGCTCGGACTTGCTGTCGATATCGGGAACGGCGTCATCGTCATGGAACATCATCGCGTCAAAGCCATGCTTCTTCAGCTGGGCCAACTTCCAGTCGAACGTCTGGGGCGGCCGGGTGGTGGGCCCGTAAGGGTCTCCACCTTCGCTGATATTCCAGGGACCAAAACAAAAACGGTATTTAGTTTTACTTGCCATAATTTTACGTAAGGGGAGGAGGCTAGAAATTTTCCGGCAGCAATGGAAATCAAAAATGATGGCTTGCGAAGGCCACCTGATGTAGCTTCCCACAAGGTAAGGGTTATTCTTATGGGATCTGAAGCTCTGAAAAAAATGGAAATTCCTGGCCGCATCGCGGTCCAAAAGGGAAACGGCGATCTGCCTAAACTCAACATCATAACAGATTGGAGCACGGCTGAGATCTACTTGCAGGGTGCGCACGTCACTGCTTTTCAGAAGAAGGGCGAGCCTCCTGTCTTGTTTACGAGCCAGTCCAGCCGTTACGAAGCCGGCCAGCCCATTCGTGGGGGCGTGCCCATTATTTTCCCCTGGTTTGGGCCCAAGGAAGGAAAGCCAGCCCACGGGTTTGCTCGCAATATTCCCTGGGAGTTGCATGAAACCAACGCCACTCCTGATGGCGGAGCTACCTTGCGCTTCCATCCCGGCAATGCGCCTGCTGCCGCTGAATTACCAGCCTTTTCAGCCAATTATATCGTCACGATCACCGACCGCCTTCGCATGGACCTGATCGTAACCAACCTTTCGGATCGGGACCTCGTTTACGAAAACTGTTTGCACACCTATTTCCAGATCGGGGACATTAGCAAAATTTCCGTGAGGGGCCTCAAGGGGCTGGAATATCTGGACAAAACGGACAACTCCGCCCGGAAGCGCGAGCCAGAAAATAATGTGTATATCAGTGGTGAGGTCGACCGAACCTTCCTGAACACACAGGAAACGATCGAGATTTTCGATAGCTCCCTGGCAAGAACGATCCTGGTGGAAAAGAAAGGCTCTGCGTCGACCGTGGTTTGGAATCCCTGGATTGATAAAGCCAAGGCCATGCCCGATTTCGGTGACGACGAATAAAAGAAGATGGTTTGCGTCGAATCCGGCAACGTCGCGGAAAACCGAATCACCTTGCGTTCCGGCCGATCCCAAACCCTCAGCGTCGTGCTGAGCAGCCTGCCATTCTGATTCGGCCGCCAACTGCATGCGCCGACTTCCCAAAGGACACGACACCTCCCTCGTCGCGTGGCTTCTCGTGTTCGCCACAATTTGGCTAGTCGTGCTCCAGCCGGTTTTCGGGGCCGATGCCTTTAGAAAGCTTGATCTCGGTGGCGGCGTCGCCCTGGAACTCATTCGCATCAAAGCGGGCACATTCCTGCAAGGCTCTCCCACGAACGAGCCGGGCCGGGCTGATGATGAACTGCAGCGCAAGGCAACCCTCACGGAGGATTTTTACCTCGGCCGATTTCCGGTTACGCGAGGGCAATTTGCTCGCTATGCTCAGGAGACCGGCATGCGCACGGAAGCCGAGCGAGGCGCTTCGGGTGGATTCGGTTGGGACGGTCAAAAGTTGACCCAGAGGAAGGAGTTCACGTGGCGCAATCCCGGCTTTGCTCAGGGCGACGATCATCCTGTGGTGCTGGTGACGTATGGCGATGCCATGGCTTTCCTGAACTGGCTTTCCAGGAAAGCGGGCCGACCTTGCTCACTCCCGACCGAGGCACAATGGGAATACGCCTGTCGCGCGGGAACCGCCACTGCTTATTACAATGGCCCCAGCAGCAACACGGCCCCAGCAATCGCCTGGTTCAAGGAAAACTCGGACGATGGCACTCGCCCTGTCGGCAAACTGCTGGCTAATTCTTGGGGTTTGCATGACATGGCCGGAAATGTTTGGGAATGGTGTCAGGATGTCTATTCACCGTACTCAGCCGCTCCCGCCATCGATCCCTTGAATCTCAATTCCACTGAACCGAAACCGCGCCGCGTGTTGCGAGGCGGTTCTTGGATGCGAGAAGTAAAATTTGTTCGGTCCGCAGCCCGTTACCGTAACGATCCCGGTTCCCGAAATGCGGACAACGGTTTCCGGGTCCTTGTGCTCGCCAGGGACATGGAAGGCAAATAGGAATCGGCTTGTTTTCGCGGTGCACTTCGGGTTTGATCCTCGTAGAAACCAATCCATGAGCCATGTCCCGAAGCCTGCCAATTGAATTCCTGGGCGGTATCTTTTGTTTCGTTGCTTTCGCTGCCCTTATCACTTTCATCATTTACCAGGCTCTGAAAAGGCAGCAGGCACGACCCGGAGCAGTTCCACCCATCCGAAACCCTCAGGCAAATCGACTAACTGGGGTAAAAACCGCCCTGGGCAAAGATGGCTTTTGGATCAGAGGCAATCGCCTGCGCCCTGGTGCCCGAGTCCGCTACCGTTACTTTGTCGATGACCAGCCTATGGACGGCGACATCATCTATTATCCTGGCTCGGAGGGTCATTTTGTTTACACTGGGCACATCCCGGCTGCCATCGAAATTCTCCATGTCCTGGACGCCGGGACGCAGCAGGATTACGAGGAACCGGACTCTCCTCCCGCTGCTCCCCCTACCATCGCTTCCTTTACCAATGACGATCGGCAGGATCGCGGCCACAGTCACGGTTCTAGCCGCACCTTCTCTGGTCCGCCAGCCTATTGAGCCGAGCTTCGCGTCCGAATGAGTGCATCACCCATCGCTGTTCTCTGGGGGAAGGAAGGCAGCCTCCTGCGCCGGACTTTGCGCTTTCTGGACAGGATTGGTTCGGCTCGTGAGGAAATCATTGCCCCAGACATCCACGTCCTCAGAGCCATCTTCGAACGACATCGACGGCCTTTGATTCTGCTTCGGGCGGGAACATGGCTACAAACCTCAGCTCCCCTCAAACCTCTGCCGCCGAGCTCAACCGGAATGGGCTTATGCGCTATTCGTCCCACCCCATCCGAACAAGGTTGGCTCCTTTCACTCACAGCCGGTCTTCACCCCATGTCGGCCGCCACTCGAGATCTGAAACTCCCTTCTGCGATCTACTTGGATGAGAAAGCTTGTGAAGAACTGCTCCTCTGCGACGCGGAACAGCCCGAAGGCCCCAAAAACCTGGAGGAACTCATCCAGGAACGCTGTGGT
>JAQGOV010000237.1 GCA_028293425.1 Verrucomicrobiales bacterium | reverse complement strand
GACGGATTTACGCTGCACGACCTGGTTTCCTACAATGAAAAGCACAATGACGCGAACGGTGAAGGCAATCGCGATGGGGAAAGTCATAATCGCTCCTGGAATTGCGGGGCAGAAGGGCCTACAGAGGACCCGGAAGTGCTCTCGTTGCGCCAGCGGCAGAAACGCAACTTCCTGACCACGTTGTTTTTGTCTCAGGGAATTCCCATGCTATTGGGAGGAGATGAACTCGGGCGCACCCAGCAGGGCAACAACAACGCGTATTGCGAGGACAATGAGCTTTCGTGGTATCAGTGGACCAAGGCGGATCCGGAATTGCTCGCGTTCGTAATCAGTCTCATCCAATTGCGCAAGGATCATCCGGTTTTCCGCCGGCGCAAGTATTTCATGGGCAGATCTATCCGTGGGGAAAAGATGTGCGACATCGGCTGGTTTCGACCTGATGGCAATGAAATGAGCGATGAGGATTGGCAAGCGGGGGATCCGAAATCGATCGCAATTTTCCTTAATGGCCGCGGGTTGGGTGCAATAGACGTGACTGGCGAACCGCTGAAAGACGATAGCTTTTATATTGTCTTCAACGCACACCACCAACCACTGGATTTTACACTGCCCGACTCGATCATCCCTCAATGGTACTTGGTCCTTGATACCAGCAAAAAAGCACCGGCCCGAGCTAAAACGGAGAAGACTCCCGCCCAGTTGCTGCCGATCGAAGACCCAACCCCGAGAGCGGCCTACGGCGCGCCCGCGGAGGTAGTTTTGGCAGAGAACGCGTTCGATGATCTGGCGGGATTGGCTTCGCACATTTGCGAAACACCACTGGGCTGCATCAGCCTGACAGAGGCTGGCAAGCAATGGTTCCGAGTGCAAGGGGAGCTGGATGAACAAAACCAAAAGCGCGACGTAAGGTTCTGCGCCGAGACGAAGGTAGAAGAAGAACTGGTTGAGGTACCAGATGTTGCGCAGGACGAGAAGTTTGCGGCCAACCCACTGGTGAATGCAGAACCCAAGATTCGTTTTTTTGCAGGCACACCCCTGGTCAGCCCGGAGGGCGACACTCTGGGCACGTTGTGCGTAGTAGACCACAAACCGCACACTCTCACCGAGACACAAAAAGAGGCTTTGAAAACGGTTAGCCGCCAAGTAATCGCTCAGTTGGAGTTAAGAAGGCACATCTCTTCCATGGTAAAGGATACCACGTCACCCGAGATTTCAACCGCAGCCCTGAGCAGGAATGTCATCTCCCCTTTTTACAAAAGCGGGGAAAAAGTCACTGTAGAAGCACGTGCAACCGTGGTTTTTCGTTCCACAGACCAAACCGGGACCTGTTTCCCTGATCAGTGAAGGCGAAAGCAGCCGAAGATTAAATGGTAGTGGCTTCGAAGCCAAAAAGGGCCTTACCTGCCCTGCTTGCCTTTCTTTTTGGGCTGCTGGATACTGGAGTTCGTGAACATTACGGTGACACAACTGACAGACCAGCTCCTAGTATCGTATGCCAAGGTTGGCGGCATCAACCACCTCGATGGCAAAAACCTGCCCTCCAAGAATGCAATCGGCGCCATTTGCATGGATCTGCTGCACCTTTTGTTCCCTGGTTTTTTCAACGAAAAGACCCTGCACTCCTCAGAACTCAAGGTGGAAATGGTGTCTCTCATGGATTCGGTGCTGGGCCGTTTACAGGATGAAATCAGCAAAAGCCTGGAATATGCTCCACCTGAAGGCTTGTCGAAAAAAGAGCTTGGCCCGTATGCACGGAAGCTGACCTTGGATTTTCTTGAGAATCTGCCACGCATTCGGGAGGTTTTGCGCACCGATGCGGAGGCGGCTTACAATGGCGACCCGGCAGCCCGCAGCCCGGAAGAAGTCATCGTGGCCTACCCTTTTGTCGAAGCGATCGCCGTGCAAAGATTGGCGCACGAACTCTACCTGCGCAAGGTGACACTCATTCCGCGCATCATGACCGAGTGGGCTCACACCCGGAGTGGCATGGACCTCCATCCAGGAGCCAGGATCGGCTCGCATTTCTTTGTCGATCATTGCACCGGCACGGTAGTGGGTGAAACGTGCATCATTGGCAACCAGGTGAAAATTTATCACGGAGTAACTTTGGGGGCTAAATCCACCTCCGGGGGCCAACAACTCCGGAATGTGAAACGTCACCCGACGATTGAGGACCACGTCACGATTTATCCAGGCGCAACCATCCTGGGGGGCGAAACGGTGATCGGCGCTGGCAGCACAATTGGGGGCAACGTGTTCCTGACCACAAGCGTGCCGCCGAATTCTCTGGTGGTTTTCGAAGGGGTGACCGTCAAGGTCACAAGCAAGGCAGAAAGGATTCGGCCTGGAGCCGACTTTCAAATTTGAGGAAGAGTCCGAGGACCGAAGATACTACTCGTAGCGGAGGGCGTCGATAGGATCGAGCTGGGAAGCTTTGCGCGCCGGGTAGAAGCCGAAAAACACCCCGACGCCCGCACTGAAGACAAAAGCCGAGATGACCGAGGATGTGGATGTGAGCGTCGGCCAATTCATTTGAGTAGCGAGCAACCGTGAACCGCCCACGCCGAGGAGGATGCCGAGAGTGCCGCCAATGGCGCTTAGGGTTACTGCTTCAATCAGGAACTGGAGCAGAATATCGTTTCCCTTGGCCCCAACGGCCATGCGAATGCCAATCTCACGGGTCCGCTCCGTGACGCTGACCAGCATAATATTCATGATTCCAATGCCGCCGACGACCAGCGAAACTCCAGCCACTGCGGCTAAAAAGAACCGCATGATTTTGGACGTGGCAGTGGCCGCTTCCGTGATCTCCTGCTGGTTGCGCACGGTAAAATCATCCTCACGGCCGAATTGGATGCGATGCCGCTGCCTAAGCAACTCTATGATCTGCTGTTGAACCGAGGTCAACATTCCAGCGCTTTCGGTTTGCACATTGATGCCACGCACCGTGGTAGCCCCGGTGACGCGTTTCATGGCGCTTGAATATGGCATGATCATGACATCGTCCTGATCTGTCCCGGTCACTGAAAGCCCCTTGGGCGCAAGGACACCAACAATAGTAAACGGCACGTTCTTTACCCTTATATTTTGTCCAACTGGGCTGACGTCTCCATACAACTGCTTGGCGGTGGTTTTGCCCACCACCGCAACCTTGTTTGCGGCGCGAACATCCTGCTCCGAAAACATAGCACCCTCCACCAGTGGCCACTGCCGCAAGTCGAGGTAGTCCTCGCTTTCCCCAAGGACCTGAGTGGACCAATTCTGGTTGCCCGCGGCGACCTGACTGACGGTGCGGATCTCAGGGCTCACCGAAGCCACTCCCGCGATTTCGCGCTGAATCGCAAGCGCATCCTCGACCGTCAGCGTACCGGCGCTGCCCCAACCAGTGTGCAGTCCGCCCCGGGTGACACCTCCCGAAAAGATAAGGATCACGTTTTGCCCCAGACTGGCAATCTGCGCTTCGATCATGGCCTTGGCGCCATTGCCCACGCTCACCGTAATAATGACCGCGCCAACACCGATGATGATACCGAGCATCGTAAGAAAGCTGCGGAGTTTGTTTCGCTTAAGCGCCCGGCCCGCAATTTTCAGAATGGCAAGAATTCTCATGGCGAGAGTTGGACGGAGCGTTGCTCGTCTTTAATCCGGCGAAGTTCATCGTCGGGACGCAGACGATTGGTTACGAGCGTATCACCCACAACCCTGCCGTCGCGCATCACAATGTTGCGTTTGCAATATTGGGCAATATCCAGCTCGTGGGTGACCATAATAATGGTGATCCCCTGCTCATTGAGGTTTTGGAAGAGCCCCATGATTTCGACGCTTGTTTGAGTGTCCAGGTTGCCGGTGGGTTCATCCGCCAAAAGCAGAGCGGGGCCATTCGCGAGCGCTCGAGCAATAGCCACCCGTTGCTGTTGACCACCTGAAAGCTGGTTCGGGTGATGCCCGGTGCGATCCCCTAGCCCCACAAGACTTAGGACTTCATGCGCACGCTGGTGCGGGTCAAACCCGCGCCTGGATTTGGGCACGTAGAGCATGGGAAGCTCCACATTCTCCAACGCGGTGGTCCGGGACAGCAGGTTGAATCCCTGGAAAACGAACCCGATCTTCTCATTGCGTATCCCGGCCAATTCGTTTCGATCCAGGCGCGAAACATCCACGCCATCCAGGAGGTAACTGCCTTCGGTGGGCTTGTCCAGGCAGCCCAGAATATTCATGAGAGTGGATTTGCCCGAACCGCTGGAACCCATAATGGCCACGAACTCACCCTTGTGGATGGTGAGCGAGACGCTGCGAACCGCATGAACGGAGACTTCCCCCGCATCATAGGTCTTATGGACATTTTGGAGTTCGATGACAGCACTCATCTGGTGCAGCCTTGCTTTAAATTGAAATTACCGAATTTCGATGGAGTCAAACAAGCTTTCCAAATTGTTGAGCTGAGCGGCTTTTGACATTTCGGGGTTCAGGACCCGGCGCAGGTAAGTAATAGCATCTGGAATATTGCGCACCGATTTCGGAAGTGTGGCGCCAGCGGCATTGGCGTGGCCCCCGCCCTGGAGTTTCTCAGCTACCTTGAGCGCTTCCCCTTTGCGGCTGCGCAAACTGGCAATTACGACACCGTTGGTCCGGCGGTAAAGAGTCATCAACACCGGATACGAGGTCGCCTGTTTTTCCAGCAACTGATGGACGATCAAGTTGTTATTTCCGACCACCGTTTCCACCAAGCCCACGGTGGGATTGAGCTGGAGGATGTTTTTCCGGCTCCATTCGAAACCGATGGGATCCTCAATGCGGCGCTTCACCGCCATGACCTCCAACAAAGGATGATCGAGCAGTCGCTCGAGTTTGCCATCAATGAGCGAATGCAGGTTCCAGAATTGGTAAACCTTAACTAAATTGGCATAATCGCTGGCGAGCACGAAATCCGGGTCGTCCTCCAGAAAAAGGTCGCCGACATTGCTCAGGTGAACAAGGCGGTCCAGCTCAGGTGTAGCCAGCCCGTGAAGCCGACAAACCTCGTAGCAAAGGAGGCTGGCAGACTTTCCGAGATCATGGATGAGGGTGGCGTTTTTGGGAACTCCTTCCGTGGCATGATGGTCGAAAATTACCCAATTAGGCTTATCCAGCCGAGGCTCAAAGCTGAGATCGCTGACCCAGGCAGCGCTTTCGCGTATTTCACGCTGCCGCCAGCTATTATAATGATAAGCCTCCAGCCGAATAGGCGTTCCGAAGAGCCGCTCGCCCAAACGCCGGAGGAGAAGCCCGGAGACGAAGCCGTCGAGATCACTCTCGTGGGTCAAAATGATGTCGGGCTTGGGCAGTGGTGCCATGCAAAGAAGCTAGCCTAAGTCTGGAACTCTGGCCAGATAAACCGAGGAGATACAGCGAAATAGCTAGGAAATCAGTCCGGGTTCGTACCAAAACGGGCCGCTCGAAAAACCTTCAAAATTCCATACTCAAACTTGCCCTTGAGCAACTCGTGAACAGGTCCAAGATGGGGCAAACCAGCTTTCTCAAAGGCCTCCGCAATCTCTTTCTGCTGCTCCAGGGTAAGAAATGCGTCAAGATCCTTCTCTTTACCGGTAGCGAAAGCCTGCGCTAAATGCGTGTAGATCGTGCCGGTGGAAAGCCCCCGCGCTTTCGCGATCTGTGGAACGCTTTTTCCGGCTCGAAACATTTGCAGCGTTGTCACCGCAGTGCCGTTAAAAGCCGGTTTGGCGGCCGCAGACTTGGGCGCAGCGAAAGAGTCATCTGCGAAGAATTGGCGTGGCCGAGTTGCCAGATGGGCTTGAACAGCTTCCAAGAGAACCGTTCCAAACTCCTGCAGCTTCTTCTCACCGAGTCCTTGAATCCGACCGAGCTCCTGGAGCGTTTGCGGGTAAAGCCGCCCGACCTGGCGGAGAGTCACGTCCGAAAAAATAATGTAGGGCGGAACGGCGCGTTCAGCAGCCAATTGTTTGCGCAACGTGCGAAGTGACTCGAAGAGTTCCTCGTCACAAGCAATGTCGCCGACCTGCTGCCTGGTCTTCTCGGGAACCGCCATTGGTTTCGTCAGCATGACGGTTTGCTTCTGCTTGAGAAACGCGACGCCTTCGGCGGTCAGTTCAAGCACGTTAAATCTATCAGGATTTTGCCGGACATAGCCAAGGCGCGCCAATTCCCGACCGATGGCCTGCCATTCCGGTCGGCTTTTGTCTTTGCCAATACCGTAGGTGGAAAGCTTTTGGTGGTTCCATTTGCGGACTTTGTCCGTGTCCGCTCCCGTGAGCACTTCCACCACGTGGCCCAGGCCGACGCTGAATCCGCTTAATTCCCGGATTCGATAAATGCAGGAGAGCAGCTTTTGGGCGTGAATGGTCCCATCGTAGTTTTCGCGTGGGGAAAGGCAGTTGTCGCAACCCTGGCAGTTTGGGTCAGGATACTCTTCGCCAAAATATTCGAGGAGAGAGGCACGGCGACACTGGGAACTTTCGGCGTAGTGGACCATCTGCTCCAACTGTTCGCGCGCGATGGCCTGCTCTTTCGGATCCGTTTTGTCCTCAATGAACTGCTTTTGTTTGATGACATCCCCTGGATTGAAGAGCAAAAGGCATTCACCTGGCAGGCCATCACGCCCGGCACGGCCGGTTTCCTGGTAATAGCTTTCAATGTTCTTCGGCAGGTCATAATGAATGACGTACCGAACATTTGGCTTATTGATGCCCATGCCGAAGGCAATGGTGGCACAGATGACGCGCACCTCGTCGCGCAAAAAGAGCTCCTGGTTGCGCGAACGTTCGGAGGCGTCCAAGCCGGCGTGATAGGCGCGCGCTGGAATGCCTTCAGCAAACAAATGAGCCGCTACTGCTTCCACAGACTTCCGGCTTTGGCAATAAATAATGCCGCATTCGCGGGAACGGGAGCGGACAAACTGGAGCACCTGGTCATAAGGGGCGCTCTTGGGAATGACTCGGTAAGCGAGATTTGGGCGGTTGAAGCTGGCAACGTAGCATCGTGGTTCGCGCAGATGAAGCTGGCGTAGAATATCCTCCCGGACGCGGGTGGTAGCCGTGGCGGTGAGCGCCATAATCGGAACATCCTTGAGGCTTTCCCGAAACTGGGCGAGTTGACGGTATTCAGGGCGAAAATCGTGACCCCATTCGCTAATGCAATGGGCTTCATCCACCGCGAGGAGCTTCACGTTCCAGCGCTGCAGGTCTGCCAGGAAACCTGAAAGCATGAGGCGCTCCGGGGCGACATAAAGCAAGCGATACTCCCCCTGATGCAGCCCACGCATCGTGGCGGTCGCTTCCGCGCGATCCAGGCTGGAGTTGAGGCAACCTGCGGCAACACCCGCTGATTTCATGGCATCGACCTGATCTTTCATTAGCGCGATCAGCGGTGACACCACAACTGTGAGGCCATTGAGGGCCAAGGCAGGAAGTTGAAAACAGAGCGATTTGCCTCCCCCCGTAGGGAGCAGGGCGACGACATCCCTGCCCTGAAGAGCATCCGAAATGATCTGCTCTTGAAGTGGGCGAAAGGAGGAAAAGCCGAAGTATTGCTTCAGCAGCGTACGGAGTTCAGGAGCGCTTCCCATCAGCCCAGAATAAGGGACTAATCACCTGTAGGAAACACGAAACTGAATTAGTGGTATTCCTGCAATGTCTTTACCGCGTAACCGCTTTTCTTTAAGGCCGCTATACCCAGCGCGGCAGCTTTGGCGCCACTCAAGGTGGTCATGATAGGCGTATTCGTATAAACGGCCGTGGTGCGGATTTTGACTTCATCGGCGCGCGGGCTTTGGCCGGCAGGGGTATTGATCACAAGGTTAATCTCCCTGTTCTTAAGAAGATCGATGGTATTGGGACGACCCTCCGTGAGCTTAAAAACCTGCTGCACTTTGAGGCCGGCCTTTTGCAAAACAGAAGCAGTTCCGGATGTGGCGATGATTTCAAAGCCGAGATCCACAAACAATTTAGCAACTTCGGCAACTTCCTTCTTATGAGCGTCACTGACACTGATAAAGACGCGCCCGCCCATGGGGAGAGGAGCGCCAGCCGCCATTTGTGATTTGGCATAGGCAATGCCGAGATCAGCATCCAAACCCATCACCTCACCGGTAGAACGCATTTCGGGGGAGAGCAGAATGTCTTGTCCGTGGAAGCGGTTGAATGGGAAAACAGATTCTTTCACCGCCCAGTATTTCGGCCAGATTTCCTTTGTGAAGCCCAGTTCCGCCAGTTTCTTTCCCGCCATCACTTTCGCAGCTAGTTTTGCCAAGGGGAAACCAATGGCTTTGCTGACAAAGGGAACCGTGCGCGAGGCGCGAGGGTTCACTTCGAGGACATAAACGGTGTCGCCTTTGACAGCATATTGCACGTTCATGAGGCCAATGACCTTTAATTCCCGCGCCATGGCGTGAGTATATTCACGGATGATGCTGATGACCTTTGGGGAAAGGGTGTGGGGGGGAAGCACCATGGCAGCGTCACCTGAATGGACGCCAGCATATTCGATGTGCTCAAGCACGCCGCCCATCACAATGGTGCCTTCGGCGGGGTTGCTGAAATGGCCAACATCAGCAATGCAATCCACGTCTACTTCGGTGGCATCCTCCAGGAATTTGTCCACGAGCACCGGACGTTCCGGGGAAGCTTCAACCGCAAAGCGCATGTAGTGCTGCAGTTCGTTATCAGAATAAACGATCTGCATGGCGCGCCCACCCAGGACGAAGCTGGGACGGACAAGGACAGGATAGCCAAGTCTTTTCGCGGCGACGAGCGCTTCCTGTTCGTTGGTGGCAAGGCCGTTGGGCGGCTGTGGGATTTTAAGCTTATCGAGCATGGCCGCGAAGAGCTTGCGGTCTTCGGCAATTTCGATGCTTTGAGGGGAGGTTCCAATGATATTTACCCCGTTCTTCTGCAACCCGAGCGCCAGATTGAGTGGAGTTTGACCACCGAACTGAGCGATGGCACCCCAGCATTTCTCGCGTTCATAGATGTGGAGAACATCTTCGAGCGTCAGAGGCTCGAAAAAAAGCTTATCGCTCGTGTCGTAGTCAGTGGAAACCGTTTCGGGGTTGGAATTGACCATGAGGGTTTCAAAACCATCCTCTTTGAGCGCAAACGCAGCATGGACGCAGCAATAATCAAACTCAATGCCCTGGCCGATACGGTTCGGGCCGCCACCAAGAATCATGACCTTCCGCTTATCCGAAGGCGGCCGGACCTCGTCATCGCCACGGTCGTAGGTTGAATAGTAATACGGTGTGTAGGCCTCGAACTCCGCCGCGCAGGTATCCACCAGACGGTAGCTAGGAACGAGCCCTATCTGCTTGCGCAGGGCACGCACCTCATCTTCGGTTTTTCCGACAAGGTGAGCAATCTGGCGATCGGAAAAACCGAGCGATTTGGCTTTGGCTAGGAGTTCAGGGTTCACAATGTTCGCAAAACAACAATCCGGGAAGGTTACTTATTGAAGCAGCGCTCCGCAACCCCTTAGGTCTTCGGCGGAAGCTTCTTTTCCAGCCGACATTTGTCCAAAATGACGTATTTGGGCAATCCATCTTCCATGGGCATCTTCAATTCACCACAAACGAGCGGCCGAGCATATTCTATAAATTTCTCATTCGGCGCAAAACCGTCCTCAGAAATCCAGTCGCGGGGGATGAAATGCTCCACATTCGCGATGTCGTCCAGCGGTTGAGTACCCGTGGTCCACTTATAGGGATTGCTCTGAATGCGGACGATTTTAATCATGAAACCGCTCTTGCCATCAATGGCAGCACGCACCGCAGCATTCCCGCAAGCAGTGGCTTCTTCGACGTCCAATTCGCTCGCACAATGGGCTGCGGCGCGTTGAGCATAGCCAAGCTTCACGGTGCGAGTCTTTAGATTCAATTTGCCGGTCACGATTTCAGCCAAACGATCGGCGGCGCCGGAGAGCACGGGGTGGCCGAAAGCATCCAGCCGGCTTTTGTCGGCACCGATTTCTTCGCCAGCAGTGTTTTTTAGCCCTTCACCAACTACCACAACGCAGTAGCGGAGCCGAGAAACGGTTTCTTTCACCCTGGCGAGAAAAGCTTCCTCGGCAAAGGCAATTTCGGGCAAAAGGATAATATGAGGAGCATCGTCTGGGCGACGGCGAGCGAGGATAGTGCCGGCAGCAATCCAACCGGCAGATCGCCCCATTACTTCGACAATGCAGCACGCACCGTCATCCGTCGCCATGGCGCCAACGTCGAGAGCAACCTCAGCGACGGTAGTGGCGTTGTATTTAATCACTGACCCGTAACCAGGGCAGTGATCAGTATGGGGAAGATCATTATCGATAGTCTTCGGAACGCCGATAACCCGCATTTCCCAGCCTCGCTTAACAGCCTCCTGATGGATCTTATTGGAAGTGTCCTGAGAATCATTGCCGCCGGCGTAGAAAAAATAACGGATATTATGGGCCTGAAAAACTTCGAAAAGCCGCGCCATGTCACGGGCGGCCTGCTCGGGCTTCTTCTTGAAATCGATTTTGTAACGGCAAGTGCCCAGGGCGGCGGCGGGGGTATGCTTGAGACCTTCTATGTTTTTGGCCTTTTCCTCGTTCAGGTCGATCAATTCCTCATTTAGAATGCCTAAGATTCCATTCAAGCCACCATAAATCTCTTCAATGCATTCATGCTTGCCTGCTTCCTGGATTACGCCAGCGACACTGGCGTTAATAACAGCGGTGGGTCCACCGGACTGTGCCACTAAGAGGTTGCCAACGAGTTCTGCCATAATTCAATCAGTTAAACGGGGGGAAACGATGCCAATCAGCAGCCCCGAAGTCAAAGACCAATTGCAGGTGAAAAGCAACCACGCGACCAATGTCGCAGCAAGATTTCAGGTTGCGGCGAAGCCACCCGTCCTGCCGAGTGACGGCGGCTCTCGGTTCAGTTCTGGTTCCGATTATTTTTTTGCAGCGCTGCGGTGAACCAGTCTACGGGCTTAGGCGCGGCGGATTTGGCCAGGCGGGCTGCGGGACTGGATTGGGGAGCGGAGCTACCGCCGATTTCTGGATTCGCCTTCATAGAGAGGGCGATCCGCTTGCGCGGGATGTCCACTTCCGTAACAGTCACCATAACTTTTTGCTGAACTTTCAAAACTTCAGCGGGGTTCTTAATAAATCGGTCTGAGATTTGGCTGACGTGGATCAGACCATCCTGATGCACGCCGATATCCACAAAAGCGCCGAATGCGGTGACATTGGTGACGATACCGGGGAGCTTCATGCCTGGTTTGAGATGTTCCATCTTTTCAACTCCTTCCTTGAAGGAGAAGATTTCAAATCTTTCACGCGGGTCACGACCTGGCTTGGCCAGTTCGGCTAAAATATCGGTCAAGGTTGGGAGCCCGACCGTATTGGTGACATATTTAGTCGGCTGGATTTTCTGGCGAGCGGCTGGATCGCGGAGCAGGTCCTTCACGGAGCAGCCAAGGTCGGAGGCCATTTGGTCAACAATCCCATAGCTTTCCGGATGAACCGCGCTGGCATCGAGAGGATGTTCCGCGTCGCGAAGGCGGAGGAATCCGGCTGCCTGTTCGAAGGCTTTGGGACCCAAGCGCGGAACCTTAAGAAGCTGGGCGCGGGATTTGAAAGGACCATTCTCGTTGCGATAAGCCACGATGCTAGCGGCGAGCGAAGGTCCAAGCCCTGAAACATAGCTCAGAAGCTGCTTGCTGGCGGTGTTCAGTTCCACGCCTACACCGTTCACACAACTCATGACGACATCATCCAGACTGCGCTTGAGTGCGTTCTGCTCAACGTCATGCTGATACTGACCGACCCCGATGGATTTGGGATCGAGCTTCACCAACTCAGCCAGCGGATCCATGAGTCGGCGACCAATCGAGACAGCGCCACGAACGGTGACATCCTGATCGGGAAATTCTTCACGAGCGACATCCGAGGCCGAGTAGATGGACGCGCCGCTTTCGTTGACCATAATGACCGGAATGGAGGAAGGCAGGCCGAGGGCGCGGACAAAGGTTTCTGTTTCGCGACTGGCGGTGCCATTGCCGATAGCAACCGCCTCAATGTTGTACTTCTTAACCATGGAGCGCACAGCTTCAGCGGCTTCCCGGATTTGGCTGGCAGAAGAAGTGGTGGCATAGACGACGTCGTGATGAAGCATCTTGCCCTGGCGATCCAAGCAAACCACCTTGCAGCCCGTCCGGAAACCAGGATCGATGGCGAGCACATTTTTTTGGCCGAGCGGGGAGGTAAGGAGCAGCTCCCGAAGATTCTCGGAAAAGACGCGGATGGCTTCCGCGTCGGCGCGCTTCTTGGACTCAATGCGGATCTCAGCCTCGATCGCGAAGCCGAGAAGTCGCTTAAAACTATCTTGCACCGCCAACCGGACTTGCTCGGCGCCAGGCCCACGGCCCGTGACAAAGAGAGGTTCCAACAAGGCTATCGCGTCGTCTTCCGGAGGAGTGATCCGGACCATCAGGAAGCCTTCCGTTTCCCCACGACGAATGGCAAGCATGCGATGGCTGGGAATGGCGGCAGCAGGTTCACTCCAATCAAAGTAATCCTTATATTTAATACCCTCCTCCGCTTTGTCGGAAAGCACCTTGGAACGTACAACGCCTTTAGCCCAGTACAGGTCCCGAAGCTTGGCACGAGCCAGGGCATCGTCGCTGACGCGTTCGGCGATGATGTCGCGTGCGCCAGCCAGGGCAGCCAAAACCGTTTCCACGCCCTTTTCCGCACTGACAAAGGCCTGAGCTTCGGATTCTGGGTTTACGGTGCTTTGCCCTTTGAAGATGAGGTCAGCGAGCGGTTCCAATCCCTGCTCTTTCGCGATGGTGGCACGGGTACGCCGCTTGGGACGGTAGGGCTGATAAATGTCTTCGAGGGCTGTGAGTGTTTCGGCCTTGAGGATGGCGGACTTCAGCTCGTCCGTCAGGAGCTTGCGTTCCTCGAGCGATTTCAGGATTGCGTCGCGCCGCTGATCGAGTTCCACCAATGCGGTGAGGCGGTCTCGAATGCTTGTGATAGCGACTTCGTCGAGCATGCCAGTGGCCTCTTTGCGGTAACGGGCAATGAAGGGAACCGTGGCCCCTTCGGCAAAGAGCCGGGCGGTAGCCGCGACCTGGCGCGGCTGAATTTTCAACTCCCCAGCAACCCGGTTAAAATACAACTCATTCATACAAGATAAGGGGCCGGATGTTTAACGGATGCAGGCCGCCGTGTAAAAGCAAAAACGTCCAGCTGACTGTGAAAGGCAGAACATAAATTCATGCCAGAGAACGTCGTTGAAAATCCAAGCCGGGTCCAAATTTTATTTGATGAATTTCTCCAGACGAACCGTTTTTTACGTCGAAATACCCATCCGAACTTCCGGACACTTGTCAGTGTGTTTTTGAATGATTAACTCTTGACTTAGACGCAAGTAAATCTTCTTATCACAACCATAACCGCGGTCAGTTTAACTGACTCAAAAAAGGAGCGGGAATCAGCAGCCAAGACTCGGAGGACCCGTGTCCAGGCCTGAAAGGAAATCATGAATTCAACTCTGCGCACTTCTCTTTTTCGTACCCTACTCGCGGGCTTTTACCTGGCTGTGGCAACCATTGGGTCTCGCGCGCAAGCGCAGTCACCAGGGGTAATCACGAACTATTGCGTTACGCGCGCAGTGGTCAACACAACTTATATCAGCGGAAAATCGGGCAGTGCTATCTGGATGCCGAAGATTTCAACCAACTTGATTTTTCTGCAGCCAGGCTCATTCACCGAATACAGCGACGGCACCGCCATCCTCACTGGCACCGTTCAAAGCCTGACGAACCTGGATAATGGTTTTACAATCACTGTCAGCCTGAGCGGTTACACCACCAAAGCACCTTCGGGCAGTCCGAAAAAGGATTTGGATAGCAGCGCCTACATCAATAACGGCGGGCCAGTCGACCCGAGCACCTGGCATTATTACACAAATTTCTCCGGTACCTTCACCGGCTTTGGCCTCTACTCCGGTGCCATCCTGGAGATTATCCGTTATGGTCCAGCTTTCCAGGTTGGGATAGGAGCCAGTGGAAAAAATGTTAACCTCGGCGCCGGCGCGTGGTTCACCTGGTACGTGCGACAGCAGCCAACCGTGGGCTCATTTCCGGTTTCGGATCGAGGGGATTTGAACCTGGATCTTGGAAATTGCGATTGTCCCGTGTGCGATCTGCTTTATCCCTTTCCCAGCGCCAATCCGCTGACCAAAGTAAATTTTAATGAAAGTGAAATTCTGCGGCAAATCAGCCCCGGCCCATTGGGACCCAACGACGTCATCAAAGTTTGGTATAATGATGAAGAGGCGCTAGTGCTAGGCGTGAACAAAGTAGTCGTGAGAACCTCCAGCGGCAGAACCACGAACGTTTTCGCGTTTTCCAATCTACCAAGCAATCCGGGCATGGTCCTTTATCCCTATGTGGGTGCTACGAACATAAGCAATGTCGAACTTGCCGGAACGGACCCAACTAACCGCCCAATGTTTCCAGCATTGTTTCTCACCGATATCACAGATAATACGGTGAATCCAATGGCAGGCGATTGGCAATTTGGCGGCACGCCTATTCCCCCACATGCGGTGTTTGGCACTTGGAAAGGCGCGACCCGGTTTGTGGATGCGCGGACTTCTCCGCCCATCGTAACGCTGACCCTCGATGATAATCCCTTGAAAAACGATTGGAATCTTGGTCCCACCAATCAAGCTCCGTCAGGGCTGAAAAATGAGGGGTTTGGGGCGGAGTTGCGTTGGAATGTGAAAGACCTTGGATTGATTCCTGGTCACAAATACCGAGCGCAGGTTATAATTCATGATGGAGATCAGACCAAGGTAGGCGGTGATGCAGGGCAGGCGTGTGTGACGATTTGCATAACCAATTGCGCTCCTCCGGTCATCGTGGGACCGCCTGATGAAATCGTGCCCTGTGGCTCGCAAATGCCCACCAATAACCCTAATTCTGTCAGGGTCATCTCCGGAACTCAACCGGTTACTGTAACGTGGGTAGGAGACACTTTTGAAACCAACGTCTGCGCTGTTGTCATGACACGCAGTTATCTGGCGTCGAATATTTGCGGGGTCACGAGTTGCTCACAAACTGTGCTTCAAGACAACACCTATACCAACACCTTAAGTTGCTACAGCGCTATTACAAATGAGTGCGGAGGAGCTCTCAACTTTACGCCGCCCGTGGGCATTACTGGATGCGGCAGCACGAATTTCGACGTTCCTGTCCTTAGCACCGTGACAAACATCAGCCTGATTTGTCCGATACGTTACAGCGTTGTGCGTACCTGGGGGATAACCAACACATGTGCTCCTACAAAAACCTGCAGCCAAACAAACTTCTTTGTTGATACAACGCCGCCCCTGCTTACCTGCGAATTGAACCTGACCGTGGAATGTGGCACCCGATGGGGTTTTGTACCCCCGACTGGTTTCGACAACTGCGACGGCACGAACGTAACCATCACGCCCTTGAGCACAATGACCAATGCTTTATGCGGGAACACGTTCACAGCTCAACGCGTATGGCGAGGTGCGGACAGGTGCGGGAACAGCGCCACAATTACACAAACAGTCGCGGTTGTAGATACGACGCCACCGGTGCTGGCCTGCGCAACCAACCTCATCGTTCAATGGGGAACCGCCTGGGATTTTACCAGTCCCGGCGCGTACGATATTTGCGACGGCACCAACGTGAGTCTGACCATTCTGAGCACGGTGACTAATTTGGCGGTAGCTTGCCCAACCAACATGGTCTTGACCCGCACCTGGCGGGCGGCAGACCGGTGCAGCAACCTGTCTACATGCAGCCAAACCATCACAGTCGTGGACACTACGCCACCGGTCCTGACTTGCGCGCCCAACTTTACCATCGAGTGCGGGCTACCTCTAATTTTCACCCCGCCAGCCGTTTTCGACAACTGCGATGGCACGAATTTGAGCCCAGTCGTGGTGAGCACGGTCACGAACACAACTGGCTTTTCCTGTCCGTT
>JAQGOV010000666.1 GCA_028293425.1 Verrucomicrobiales bacterium | reverse complement strand
TTCCAGGGCGTACTTGGAACGATCGATGCGGCCCGATAGGGTGTATATGACCGCCATGCGATGCAGCAGTTTGGCGCCCAGGCGCGCGTCGCCCAGCTTGTCGGCGAAGGCCCGGCTCTGGTTCAAGCCGCCGTCTCCGCTGGTATCGCTTTCCGCGATGGACAGGGCCGCGAATTGCAAAGCCTCGCTGGTCAGCGCCGACTTGGTCTGCTGGGAGTTGCTCTTATGGGCCGATTCCTCAAGTATGAAGGTGAAGGAACTGATGGCCGTCTTGTACGAGTTGGCGCGATAGCGGGTCCAGGCCAGCTTGTACAATGCCTGCTCGAAGTACTTGGAATCCGCATAGTCCAGCACCTTGTCATAGGCCTCGGCGGCTTTTTCAAGCTTGTTTTCGTTGAAGTAGTACTCGCCGATGAAGATCAGCGCCTGCTGTGCATAGAGCGCCTGGGGATATTTGCCCGCCAATTCCTCGAAGTAGTGCAGGCCGGAAACCGACTCGCCGCGCAGGGTCTGGGTATAGCCCATATAATAAAGGGCCGCGGGACGCCACGGGGATTCCGGGAATTTCTCAATCAGCTCGATCCAAGGCGCTTCGAAGGCTTCCGCGTCCAGCGTCGGCTCGGCCTGGCCTTCGGGCAGGCCGCCCGCTTGGGCTTCCAGCCATTGGAAGGAAGCCTGCCGCTTCCTGAGGGCGTCTTCCTCCAGTCCGTAATTCAGGTAGCCTTTCTGGAACAAGAGCCAATCCATGATGCCGGAGGAGTTGGGATCCTCCGTGAGCTCGCGGATGCGGCGCAGGATTTCATCGGCCTTTCCGGCCAGGCGTTCGGAAATGTCGTCCGCCAGGATGCGGGAACGCTTGGACAGCTCGGCGCGCTGGGCCGCCTTGGCCGTATCGTTGCGGATGGCCGCCAATTCCAGGTTCAGGCTCTTCTGCGTGTACTTCAGCAATTCCTCCAGCCAGGCCTTATGCAATACGTGGATGTCCAACGCCAGGGCGCGGCTTTCGAACAGCTTCCGCTTGATCTGCTTGCGGAATCCGATGGAATCGGCCGTGGCGGAATCCGCGGCTTTTTCGTTCAGGTTGGCGGGATCGACCAGCTTGGCCAGCACCGCTTCCCGCTCCTTGTTGAAGGTCTGCTCGGAATACTCGCCGCTCTTGTACCGTTCATCGACAAAGTCGCACAGTCCCAGGCCCTGCTGGTACAGGCGCGCGATGGCCTCGGGCGAAAGCGGCTTCTGCCTGGCCAACGCGGCCCCGGCCTTGTCCAGCTTGGCCTTCACCGCCGCCAACTGTTCGTCCGACATCTGCTTACCGTCCTCGCGGTCCTGCAGCTTCTTGTTGAACTCCTTGAGCTGCTCGGTCTCCTTGTCCACCTGCAGGCGGAAGGCCCACTCATTCTTGGCCTTGAGCATCACCTTGCGGACGAGCACGTTGAAACCTTCGATGGCCCAGGGATTGTCGGGATATTGGGCGATCAGCTTCTTAAGGATGAATTCGCCCGCGTCCAGATCGCCCATGCGGATGTTGGCCCACACCATGCCGTAAAGGGCCTCGGCCTGGAAGCCTTGCTGATCGAGCAGGTTCTGGTAGCCCTTCAGCGCTTGTTCGTAGTAGCCCTCCTCGAAGTTCAGATGGGCCAGGGCCAATTCGGCCTGGCCGTGCAGGCGCTTGTCGAGCTGGGATTCGCTGACCAGGGTCACCAGCACGCCGCGGGCCTCGCCGAAACGCTTCTGGCGCACCAGCGATATGGCGTATACGAAGAGCGACTTGAAGTGGTAGGCATCCTTGTTCCCGCCCGCGGTCATGACGTTCTCCACCAGGGAATCCAGTCCCAGCTCGTAGGCGCTCTGGACCGCCAGGTAGCGGGCAGACGGGTACAGCTTGTCGTCGAAGGCGTTCGCGGCCATGAAAGCCTTGAAGCGGACGACCAGGGAATCGTCCTGCCTGGATTCGAACAGGGCCTGCAGCACGCCCAGGCAGGCGGGCCCGTACATGCGGCTGTCGGGAGTGACCTTGCCGAAGGCCTCGACGGCCTTCAAGGGCTTGCCGCCCACCATGAAGCTGGCGCCCAGGTAGAAGTTGATCTTGCCGATGGAAATGCGTCCCTGGAACCGGTTGGAAAGCCGTTCCAGATCCTCCTGGACCATTTCGATGCTCTTGGAGGACAGGCGGGCCTTGATGCGCGCCAGATCCAGGTTGGCCATCTTCTCCCATTCCTGCTTGTCGGTGCGCACCGCCAGGGTGTCCTTATAATCGTTCAACTCGCCGTAGAAGCGCTGGGACGCGCGTCCCACGTTGGCCATCAGCACCTTGAAGAAATCGTCCTCGACCAGGCCGCCGTCGCGGCCGGGCTTGGCCATGCCGATGCGGGTGCGGTATTCGGCGAGCAGGGCGAACGCATCATCCCATCGCTTGTTCAGCTCCTTCTGCACCAGCACCAGGCGGCCGATGCGCTCCACGTTGTCCTTGAGCAGCAGGTCCACCATATCCTGGTTGGGCGATTCCTGGAGCATTTCCTTGGCGATGAAGTAGGCGTCGTCGAGGGGCTTCTCCAACTCGATCACCACTTTGCGCGTGCCGTTCAGGTTCTTTTCCAGGCCATCGATCATCCGATCCAGGCGCACGTCGTCCTCGGGGCCCAAGTGGGTGACGCGGGTGGGATAGAGCTGCAGATCGCGGAAATCCTGGCCCATGTACTGGAGCCGTTCCAGTTCCTCGAAGATGAGCCGCAGCTTCCGCCGCTCTTCGCGCAAACGATTCACCATGGCGTCGGCCTGGGACCAAAGCACCTTGTCCGCGGCGGCGGGGCCGTTCGCGGAAGGCGTGTTTGGTCCCAGGCTGCCGCTGGCGGGCGCGCTGAGGACGGATAGAACCAGGAGCAACAGCGGCATCAGCCGCTGCCACATCCTAGTTGAGATCGACGGCTTTGCCATCGGCCTCCTTGCGTCTTTCTTCCAATCTCTTCTTCCTTTCCGATGCGTCCAATTCCTCCGCGTCCGCCGCGGGTTTTCCCAAGGTGGATTCCAGGTCCACTTTTTTCCGCTTGTCCGCGTACCGCCGCAGCAAAAA
>JAQGOV010000191.1 GCA_028293425.1 Verrucomicrobiales bacterium | reverse complement strand
GAGTTTTTTACATAAGGAGGTGCGGTGGTGCTGGGGAGTTTTGCGCGAAATGAAGGTTTGAAAAAATTCCTGCGCATCAAGCAATTATGAACGATAACGCGCGAGTACGCGCAAAAATGCGCGATGAAGCGAGGTTCTTTCGCGCGAAAGACGAGAGACTTATTTCCACCACGAAGCTCACGAAGGATTTTTAACATGGAATACCCGGAACAGACAGCACCGGAGTAAACCTCGAATGGACACGCTGGAACGGAGATCGGCCGCGAATGGGAACTTCGGCAATGGCATGTGGAAGTGGACTGGTTGATGGATGGATAAATATTGATGGACTGAGCGCCAGACTTCCTCACGGCGGGCGTGTTGCCAAAAGTTCAAGGTCCAAGGACCAAAGCGGTCTGCCTGGTCATTGGCGTTTTGCCCAAAGGCGGAAATGGACGTCGGACTGATGTGAGCGGCTGAAGAAGTGCACCTTTTCTGCTCATCGTACATTTCTGCCTTCGGGACGAGGGCAGCCCTTTGTTTAGGCAACAGGCCCTTACCTCAGCGGCTATCGGCTCCATCGTTGTCACGTTTCTTTTCATACGTTTTCGTTCCCGCGGGTGAGGATTTTCTCACCTTCGCGAGATAGTTTTAGCACCTGGTTTCGGAATTGCATAACGCGTGGGGCGCTGGGGCGCACACGATGCCCGGGGCGCGGTGGAGAGCTAGCCCTTCGGGCGTTACCAAATTCGGGGGGACCGTAAGACCAGTTAGATAACGGCACATCCAACGGGCCAGGGAGCATGACAGGAAGGATTGTCGCGAAAAGCAGGAAGCAAAAAAGAGGGACGCATTAGCCGCAAAGAGGGGCAAGAATTTCAAAAAACCGCATAGGCACACAAATCCTAAAACTCAAACTACACTGAGTTTTAGCCGAGCAGGCACAAGTGGCACAAAACGAAATCTAGCCATTCACAGACAAAGCGGGGAGATTAAGAACAGACGTACGAGATGAAGTGCGAGACGAGGAGGGTGAGCCGAGGACGTTCTCGGAGAGTGACAAATTCAGGCCAGGACTTGGCCGTTTCTTCACTTGTGAATGGGCCGAAACAGCGTAACATCTACCGACCGGTTGGTAGTCGTATTACCCGCCGCGCCTGAAGCATTTTGACACAGAAAGCGCGCCAGTCACAATTACCGCTCGACCATTCCACGAGAAACTCGTGTCCGGTTCTTCGGGCGTTCCGCATCTTTGAGGGAGTGGCCTCTGCACGGAGGCGAGGGCTGCTGACCTGGTTTATCGGCGCGGCAGTGGTGATTGGGGGCATTCAACCATGGGCGAGGGCGTCCTTGGAATTTTACAATCTGCCAGACGGTTTTCGTGAAAAGCTGGGCCGGCGCGCTCGAATTGACCATTACCAATTTGAACATTACACGACGGAAACCAACCTCGAGACAGTAGCGTATCCGGTAGTTCCCAAGCGTCAACAGGAGCGAAAAGGGACGATTCGAGTGCTGCATTCGAGTTTGAACGAGTCGGCCGGGAAATCAGGGGCCGCCCTGAAACAAATGTTCGTGCCATCGCGAGGATATCGCGCGCCCGTGCTGGGGAGAACGAACGATAATTGGGCGGGGAGCGCAGCCAGCGATCAAACGAACCTTCCGTTGCAAGCGAGGTTGAAATGGGTGGAAGAGCATCTCGCGTTTGATGGCCTGCTGCCAACAGTGGCAACAGTTGTGTTCAGGTTCGGCGATGGTAATTCGGGGCTAAGCCCGATGAGTCGGTTGCAAAGGGCGGGGCTGCCGATGGATTGGCTGAAATATTTTATGATGCCAATGCCAGAGGGCAGCGCGGCGAAGGGAGATCAAATTCTGGAATGGATTCTGGCGCGGAAACAAAGCGGACAATCGCTTGAAACAGTTTGCGCAGCTTTGAGCAAGGCGCGTTTGGAGTTTCAACCATCCCTGCGCGGATATCAATTGACCGTAGAGGATGGCACGCTCCCGCTCCAGCTCCTGCGCATTCAAATCGGGGGCGGTTACCAGGGAGGAATTGTTCCAGGGGGCAGCCTGGATTTTGCCGGAAAACTCATCGAGGCAATGCCAGATGCAAAAGTGATTTTGAGCGTGGAGGAGGAGCACTTTGGCATCTGCCACATGCTGGCCGCACGTTGCTGGCCGCTACAGCGGGCAGGACAACTGACCCTCATTGGCGAACCCCTGCCCGTTTCGGCCTGGGCCCAGGATAATGGGAAGCCAGGTTCTGTGAGGGGCAGCGCAGGCGGACCCGGGCGGGCGGCGGCCATGATTCCAAGATTTGCATCCCGCGGGGATGGGGAAAGCGTGTTCGTGCCCGGCGACTCTTTTTTAATGGAAGGGGTGAAGGCCACGGGGCTCGAGGTGGCGCAGTCGCCATTATTATTCCAAGGCGGCGACCTGATGGCCGTGCTGGACCCGAGAACAAAACGGAGAGTGCTGTTTCTTGGGGAAGGCGAGGTGCACCGCAACAGATCGCTTGGATTGACCGCGGAGCAGGTGCTCGAGGTTTTCCGGCTGGAGATGGGCGTGGACGAGTGCGTGGTTTGGCCGGAAGGTTCCTTTCACTTGGACTACGATGTTTCCTTCCGCCGGATTGGTGAGCAGTTGCTGGCTTTTGTGAATGATCCAGCCGATGCGGCACGTATCATCGCCGGGAAAGGTTTCACAGCCCTGGAGGCGGGGAATTTTGTGTCAGCGGAGCGTGTGCGCCTGGCCCGTGCGGGGCTCGAAACCAGGGATTACCAACCCCTATTCAAGCTGGCGAAAGTTCTGGGGGAGCGTGGACGCAATGCGACCGGCGCTTACAAGACGGAGCTGGTCCGGCGGTTTGCAGAGGAGCCAGTCGACTCGGCAACGGCGAATTTTCAATGCTTTTTGACGGCGATCGATTTCCTGCTGGCCACTGCGCCGGAATACCAGGCTTTCGCCGAAACCGCCGAACGGGCGGATTATTTGCAAAGCCTGCGAGAACTTGGGGCATCATTGAAGGAGCAAAGGGAGCTGCTGGAAGCGCGGCACTGGCAGGTGGTGTCGGTACCAAGCATGCCAGATTTGAACCGGAGCGTGAATTACCTGAACGGTCTTCAGGACAAGCGAAGCTATGTGATGCCGGTTTGGGGCGGGTTTTACCGGGAACTGGATGCCGCCGCGACGGCGGCTTTCCAAGCGGGGCTGGGACCCGAGGTTCGGATTGTGCCGATTCAGTGCGCGCATAGTCAGACACACCACGGCTCGATTCATTGCATGGTGAAGGCATACACCGAATGATGAATGACGCGTGAAGCGTGAAGCAGGGAGCGGGACGGGTATGCAAAAGCGGGACCGATTACGAGGGGAATTAAGATTTATGGGCGCTTAGGCTCAACCGCCTCACTCGTGATGGTGATCGTGGGTGTGGGCGGAAGCAGTCGTTTGGAAGGTGAAGGTTTTGAGAGCGATGGGTTCTGGTTTAGTCGAGTCTTCGCGGATGAGGTAGAGCTGATCGGGATTGATGCCGGTGAGGGTTTGGACGGTGCCGCTGCCGGGCCAGTGGATTTCAACGGACTTGATGGTGCTGGCATCCCCGAGGCCGATTTCCTGGCGCAAGGGATTACAGCCGAAGCTGCCGCCGGTGTTCACGGTGCGGTGGATCACGCGCTCGCCGCCGGGGCGCTGAACGGTGAGCTTGATGCGCGCGCCGATGGCGCTGCGGTTGGCTTTGACGCCGACGAGTTGGAGTTTCAGCCAGTGGTTGGTGGTCCCGGGATTCAGATAGAGCATGTTTGGATAGGTGTCGCTGGAAACCGCGCCGCCCATGTCTTCGTAGATATCCTGCTGGCCGTCATTGTTGAGGTCGGCGAAAGAGACGGCATGCCCTTTTTGCAGGTTGCCAAATCCACCGCTGGTGGTGACGTCCTGAAAGAACTTGCCTTCGGCATTCCGGAACATGCGGTTGGGGACGATGGTGAGGAAGTCGGGGTCGCCGGTGCCGAGATAAAAATCCAACCAGCCATCGTTATCGAGGTCACCGAAGTTGCAGCCCATGGTTTGGAGGACGTGATCCAGATGAGCTTCTTTCGAAACATCCGCAAAGGTGCCATCGCCTTTATTGTGAAAGAGGTGAGCCCGTTCTCCTTTGCTGGGCAGTCCGAGGTAATCGGCTGCAATGTCGCCGACATTGGTGATTTTGTAGCCGGAGACGAAGATGTCCTCCCAACCGTCGTTGTCGTAGTCGAAAAACCAGGCGGGGAAACTCGTCACGGGAAGTTGAACGCGGGCTAAGGCGGCCACTTGAGTAAATTTCCAGCCGTTAGATGCTTTTGCGCCTGGTTGCGGAGGGCCATCGTTTCGAAAGAGCATGTTGGGCCGACCGAGAATGGAGAGGTATAAATCAGGCCGACCATCGTTATTGTAGTCAGCGCAGGTCACTCCTTTCACGTAGGCTCGAAGCCCAAGGTTCGCAGCGGCAGCCATTTCGGTAAAAGTACCATTGCCGTTGTTGTGGTACAATTCACAGGGATGAGGAGGTCCGGAAGGCACCGTTTCATTCCCAATAAAAAGGTCGAGCCACCCGTCGCCATCGAAATCAAACCAGACGGCGGTTTGGGTCGGATGAAAGGAAAGGAGCCCGGCGGCTTCTGTAACATCTTCGAAAGTTCCATCGCCATTGTTCTTGAGGAGCGAATTGGGAAAGAGGCCCCCTTCCCTCATCCAAGCGCCGCGGAGCACGAGCACGTCGGTAAAACCGTCGTTATTGAAATCAGCGGTGAGCAGGTTGAGGCCGCCGGTCAGGCCAGTGAGCCCGGCCTGGCGGGTGCGGTCGCTGAAAGACCCATTGCCGTCGTTGTGGAAGTAGCGCATCTGGTCGTGCAGGCCGATCGAGGTGGTTACGATATCAAGAAAACCATCGCCATCGAAGTCCTCGACCGCGCTGCCGCCGGAGAGTTCGTTCACAGCCAGCCCGGCGGGGCCAGCGACATCGATGAACCGTTTGATTTCGTAATCGGATTTAAAGGCCGAGGGCGGGATGAGCCATTGCTGGGGAACTTTGGTTGGATAATCGCCGACGGTCATGGCCGCGACGTTGAGAAGCCAGCGGGCGGAGAGGCTGTCGGGAAATTTGGTGAGCAGATTGGTCAGCACGCTGATCGCGTTGTGGGAGCCTTCGGTCCATTTGTGAATACCGCCGCCCTGGATGGGCAGGAGGCAGGAATCGGCGTTGTGATTGCTCAGGCAGTTGACCTGCTCGGCCATGCGGAGGTAAACAATGGCGCGGTTCAAGCCAAGGTTGAGGTGGTTCGCTGGAGTCGTGAGCTCCGGCTTTCCTTGATACATGGCTGCGATGCTGTCGAACGCGGCCAAGGCCTGCGCATTTTCGCCGGCATTCAGCAGTTCAATCCCGCACCGGAATATATGCTCGGATGAGTTGGTCAGGGCTGGGTCCGCAGCGATTGCGGCCTGCAGCATGGCCGCTCGTTCCTTGCTCTGGAAGAGGTTTTCCATTGGCTTGACCTCGCGAGCGAGCTTTTCCAGACGTTCGGCCATGCGGATGGTGCCTGGTTTTGGGAGGTCGGCAGCGGCTTCGGCGGTCGACAGAAGCAAGGGGCCAGCAGCCAACAGGCAGAGGAAGAAGGAAAAAGGAACGGGCAAGCGAGGAATGGGATGGCGTCTCTGCATTGTTCGATGAATGTGCCTGCAAAATGGCGGAACGGAAAGGATTAATTACCGGTCGGTACAACGAGGAAATCATGAGCTGGCGCTCACCGACGGGGATGAAAACTGATTAACCGCAAAAATGCATAAGACACATAAGGCGACCACCGATGAACCGGAATCGGTTGGCCACAAAGATCTCAGAAAACTTAAGGGTTTAGGGCGGCCAAGCCGCAACCAAAGGGAGTCTGGGAACGAGCGGACGGACCCCTCATCCTGGGCTGTGACCGAGAAGACCTTCGAAAGCTTCGACGATATCTGGACAGAGCGGTGCGAAGAAGGCATTGGGAGTTGGGCGCGGTGGTGGTCTTCGGGGAGTCTCGGCCAGTTTGCAGCGGTTGGTGCGTTCCTTTTTCAACCACGAAGGACACGAAGATCACGAAGCAGGGATTAGCCGCACGAAAACAAGGCGTGAAGCGTGGCCGGACGGGAGGCAGACAAAGTGGCGAGGCGGAAACGATTGCTATTGGGGATTGGTGACCCGGGCAAGTTCGCAAGCGCTTGGGTTGTCTCGAGTCTCCTTTCCCCTCACCCTGCCCTCTCCGCAGGGGAAATGGGAAAGGGACATTCCGCCCTCATCCGGCTCCGCCACCTCTCCCCCGGGAGAAGGAAGCAGGAGAGGGTATACGTGAAGCTGCCGTTGTGAGGTTTTAGGATCGGCTGGCTTCGTCTCCGCATTTCTTGAGAGCATCAGGGAGAGACAGAAGGAGCAGAGGACAGACCGCTCGGGCAAGTGGGAGGCAATATCTGGTGGTTTGGTGCGTGCCTATATGAAACGCAAAGAGCGCAAACAGTTGCACAGGAACGTGACGGGTGAAGCGGGAGATGCTTTAATTGCTGATCGGAAATTGCGAATTGCGGATTGTCGAGGCGTGGCAAAATAGAGGGCTGGAACGGAGGACCACGGAAATGATTGCTGATTTCGGAATTGCTGATTGCTGATCGCCTGACTTGGGACAGGGAGACGACGAGGAGGGCCTCAGGATCAATTTGCTTGATGCGGTTTTGGGGGTGCTTAGAATGCGCAGATAGGAAAAAACGCCCGGTTTCCGTGGACCGGAACCATGCTGGCGAATGAAGGTGTCCCCGCGCAGTCATTGCAGGTGAACAGGATAGCCACAGCGAACCAAACAAGAATGTCCGCAAGGACGGCGTTCCCCTTTGGGTTATCCCGGCGGTGGATGGGCGGCCTTTTGATTTTTATGCTCCTCATGGGGAGCGGGAGATTCATAAAGGCGGAGTGCGCGACGAACGAGACAGCCTTGATCGACCTGAGCTCCTGGACGGTGATACAGTATGGACCGTTCGGACAAGGGCCCGCGATGTGGGGGCTGTCCGACAGCAACACGGTGGCGATTCAAACGAACAATGCGGACTCGTCCATCCTGTTAAGCTCTTTCGATTTGCAGAGCGACAAAATCCAGGGGAGCTGGCGGGTGGAGACTGACTTCGATGATGATTTCATGGGATTCGTGTTCGGTTTCCAGGACGAGCGGCACTTTTACCTCTTTGACTGGAAGCAAGCGGAACAAACGGTGCCCAATGGCTCAGTGCTGGCGGAAAGAGGAATGACGGTGAAGGCGTTTAGCGCGGACTCGACACTGATGGCGGCGGATTTCTATGCGACCTATTCGGCGAATACGAACCGGGTGCGAACGTTGTATCATAATACGATTCCATGGGACGATTTCGCGGATTATCAGTTCGAGCTGGAGTTTGTGCCCGGGCACTTCACGATCACGATTACGGACGGAACGAATGTGCTGGATACGATCAGCATCGATGACAGCACTTACTTCACGGGCAAGTTCGGGTTTTACAATTATTCCCAGGACCATGTGCGGTATGAGGGATTTACACGGCGGAAGCTCTCCCCTCACCCGCTGATTTCCGTGAGCGGCAATTCGGTGCTGGAAGGGAACAGCGGAGGCACCAACTTATATTTCTCCGTCAATCTTTCGCTGACGAATTGCGAACCGACGGTGGTGGATTATGTGATTACGCCTGGCACAGCAACGCCTGGGGAAGATTACGAAGTGGTGAGTTCGGGGACACTGGTTTTTGCTCCGGGTGAAACGAACAAGCTGGTTCCGGTGCTGGTCTTTGGCGACCTGCTGCGTGAGGATGATGAAACAATCGTGATGACGCTATCCAATGCGGTGGGCGGCACGATTAGCGTGGCACGCGCCGTGGGGGTGATCATCAATGACGACTACCCCAACCTGCCCCCAACCGTACAGATTATTACTCCGCTGGAGGGAGCGGAGTTCACGACGCCGCCGGGGATCATCCCGATCCGAGCGGACGCGATCGACAGCGATGGTTTTGTGCAGCAGGTCGATTTTTATGCAGGCGGGAGTTGGATAGGGTCATCGGGCAGCGTCCCTTTTGGGGCCCAGTGGACGAATCAAGCGCCGGGGACGTATGTGCTGACAGCCATTGCGACGGATGACCGCGGTTTGCGGGGAACTTCCGCGCCCGTGCATATCAGCGTCCGCGCATGCGATCCAAACCTGACGGCGGGCCTGCTGACAAATGCGAACCGATGCATTTGCGACGAAGCCAGATTCGGCACTGAAATCAGCAGCTTGGAACCTTTCGCATGCATCTGGAAATTCAATGGGAACGCGCTCGCCGAGCAGACCAACGCGACACTGTTGCTCCAGAACCTAAAGTTGGAGCAAGCTGGGGTTTACACGCTGGAGGTGAGCACGCCGTGCGCAACCATCAGCCGCAGCGCAAACCTCACGCTGCAAGGAGCGGGAAATCAAAATCCCGTGACCTTCAGCAACGCATCACGGATCACGATTACAGATAATAACGTCGCAGCCCCCTACCCCTCCGAGATCAACGTTTCCTGCGTTCCTGGAGCGATCAAACATCTGAGCGTCACTCTCAATGGGGTGAGCCACAATTTTCCGGATGACATCGACGCATTGCTGGTGGGTCCATCCGGCCAAGCGTTAAAGATCATGTCGGACGCGGGCGGGAATAATAAACTGACGAATGTGGTGATTTCTTTTTCGGATACAGCGACACAGCCTTTGCCGGATACGGGTCGCATTTTCCCAGGCGTTTACCAGCCAACCGATTACGCGCCCGCCGACATTTTTCCCGCTCCGGCACCCATAGCCGTGACCGCGACGAATTTCGGGCCTTTTCTCGGAAGCAGCCCGAACGGGACGTGGTCGCTGTTCGTGAAAGATGACCTGGGGGGAGACGCAGGCTCGATCACGCAAGGATGGAGCTTGACCATTGAATGGCAGGATGTGGCGCCACGGCTGAGCGCACCCGCAATGCTGGAAGACGGCCAGTTCCAAATGATTTTGCAAGGGCTGCCACGAATGGCGCACCTGATTGAGGTTTCCACGAACCTGGTGACGTGGAGCCCGGTGATGACGGTGACGCCCGGAGCGCCAAGCGTGCTAGTGATAGATCCGGCCACGGGCGGAAGCGCCTGCCGCTTTTACCGGGCCGCGCGCTGCCCATAGCATTCGCGTACCGAAGCTGAATTTGTTATGAAAAGACAACCTGCCCAGATGCCTCGACCGAGCCGCGGTTTCACATTGATCGAAATGCTGGTGGTGATTGCGATCATCGGCATTTTGGCCGGCCTGATTTTGCCCGCGCTGGCAAATGCAAAAAAGGTGACAAAAGTGAGGATGACGAAATTGGAAATGTTGTCACTGACCGCCGCCATTCGCCAATATGAAGCGGAATATTCGCGCATGCCCGCGCCGAAGGAAGCTGAAACGTGCGCGCTGGAGAACAATGACTGCCCGGACTTCACCTACGGCACGGTGCGTTCCGACGGGAGCCTGCTGGATCCGCGCAACCCGGGGATCCGCAGTTATGGCAACCCGGGTTACACGGCAGTGAACGCGGAGTTGGTGGCAATCCTGCTTGGGGCCAAAGGAGCCGCGACGCCGGCGCTGGCCAGCATCGCTCAATTGCGCAACCCTCGAAATCATGTGTTTTTCCAGGCCAAGACCGCGAGTTCGGCGACTGGACCGGGACTGGGCGCGGATGGGGTGCTGCGGGATCCGTTTGGGAATCCGTACATTGTTACCCTGGATATGAACGATGATAACAAAGCGTTGGATGGGTACTACGGAGTGATCCGCAAATCATCCGGGTCGGACGCATCGCCGGAGGTAAACACGGGAATCATGATCTGGACTTTCGGTCCGGATGGAAAGACGAAGGATCTAGATGCAGAGGGAACAGGAGCGGAGAATCGGGATAATATTTTGAGCTGGGAGTGACCGAATGACGAAATCAGAATGACGAATGACGATCCCAAGGTGGGGAGACGAGGAGGACCAGATGAAGAAGTGATCAGGAACTAATCACCCCAGGAAAGAAATTGACCTGATGGAATGAAGGGCGATGTTCCCGTGAGGCCAATTATAAGGAAAATCAGAGCCAATTTTGCTGCAAGGGGCGGTGGCATGGCAATCGCTATAGAAGAGGACAGCGGATTGCCGGTAAATGTATGTGGG
>JAQGOV010000122.1 GCA_028293425.1 Verrucomicrobiales bacterium | reverse complement strand
TACGATTACGAGACGGGCTTGCTGCACACTGACCAGGGCAAGGAGTTCATCAACAAGATCGTCCGCGCGCGCGCGCTCGGCATCGTGCAGAACGGCGAGCCGCAGTTCGCCGGCAGCAGCACGGGCGATCCCGGCCTCTCGAGCGCGATGGCCGAGATGTACGCCGACTGGTCCGTGGCCAAGGGCCGGCTCGGCTTCAACAATCCAGATGGCTACGGCACCACGCTTTCGTTGCGCTCGGAGAACTTCCGTATTCTCCCCAGCACCAATAGCGACACCAATTGGAAGGACATCCTCAACCAGGCGCGCAAAGCGAACATCCTCGATGATCCGGATGTGCGCCGGTATTGCCTGCAGGTCGACGCGGGCAACGGCCTGCCCGTTCCGGGATTGGTGATCGAGTTCAGTACCACGATTGACCGGGGCATGAACCTGTTCGGTCAGTCCCTTGCGGCAGGCGACCACGCTTACAGCCCGAGCTCGTTCGCCACCAAGATTTTTGCCGCGGGAGTTGCCCTCGAAGGGTACGTTGGCATGGACGATCCAGCGGCCAATGCCAGCGCGGGCGGAGCTTCGCCGGCTGATCCGAACCTGGCCTTCCTCGATCCAAATGCGATGGCGGCCACACCTTACGTTTATCTCGTGCCCGTGGGCGTGGACTCTATGCGCAGTCCGGCCCTCGGTGACACAAGCGACGTGCGGACGTGGAGCGTGGATGATGTGGCCATTCCGCTGCCTTTCAACATTGGTGGTTCGGATTTCTCCTCCGCCCAGCTCTATCAATCGAGCGATTCATTGAGCGAACCGCCGTTCGCCATCCGCAAACATCAGGCGTTCCGACCGGTTTCGTCCGCGACGCTCTTCAGTCCGAATATTTATAACGGCACGGGCGGTCTGACGCGTTCGCAGTGGACCAATAATCGACTGGTCGGCCGATCGGTCTGGAACAGCAAATGGAAATTGATCATTCCTGGTGAGACGCTGCTGAACAACCCTGATGAAGGGCTGGAGCGTTTCATCCGCACGGTCAAGGACATCAAGCTGCATTTCATCACTTACTCCTATTCGGGTAACTGAGCCGCCACCTGGGAAACATTCATCGACCTATGAAACAGAATCTGAGCTCATTCGCAAAATGGGGCGCGGCCGTAATCGGGATGCTGCTGCTCTGCGGCAGCGCGAGCGCCTTTCCCCCCGCACCACATCATATCCTTTATGGCATGCTCCGAAATCAGTTTGGCGATCCGCTCAACGACGCCACGGCCATCGTCTATTTGGAAACCCCGACTGGTGTCCAACTCCCCGCCCGTGTGGTCCCTAATCTCGAACCAGGCGTGAATTATCGCCTAGAGGTTCCCATGGACTCCGGCACCTCCGGCGATTCCAACGCCTACCAACCGACCGCTCTCCGGCCCTTCTTCCAGTTCAAGCTCAAGGTGCAGATCGGTCAAACCACCTATCTTCCCATCCAAATGGCCGGCAACTTCGCCCAAATAGGCCAGCCTGGTCAGAAGACGCGCATCGATCTTACCCTTGGTGTGGATTCGGACGGTGATGGCCTCCCCGATGCCTGGGAACAGCAGCTCATCAACATCTACGGTGGCACGCTCGCCAGCATCCGCCCGCAGGATGATGCCGACCACGACGGCATCAGCAATTTGCAGGAATACCTGGCCGGCACCTATGCTTTCGACCCGGCGGACGGTTTTCGGTTGACCGTTACCCGGGTCAACGCTGGAGCGTCCGATTTGCAATTTCTCGCCATTCGTGGACGCACCTATAGCCTCCAATCTTCCACGAACCTTCAGCAATGGACTCCAGTCACTTTTGGCGTGGTGACGGGTGGTACTGCAGGGGCACCTCAATCCAGTTACGCGGCGACCGACGTGCGAACTCTGAATGTGCGCGTACCGTTTCAAACGGGCGCCACCAACCGCTTCTTCCGGGCACTGGTGCAATGAGCAACGCGGTCGAGACGATCATGGGAGGAAGTCTATGAGAGTTTTCAAATCCTCAGAGTCGGGCGCAGTTCAGCGGCGAACCAATGCAGTGATCGCGGTTTTGGTTGTGCTAATGGGTGTGGCAGCTTTTCTGATCAATCACTCTCTCCGGAAAACCCCCCATGCTGGAATCTCGGAGGCCCCGGCCGAATTGTCACTGACCAACCTGGTAATGGAAGCTGGCCGGTGGCGGGCAATTGGCAGCACAAACTTGTTCACTGGAATTGTGATGGAGCATTATCCCGACGGTGTGCTCCGCTCTCGTTCAATGATTTCAAACGGGCTCTTGCACGGACTTTCGGAGGGGTGGTACACCAACGGGCACCCGCAGGTCTCGGAGCATTTCAAGGAAGGCGTTTCCCATGGCTTGCGCACCAAATGGTTTTCGAGCGGAGCCAAACACTCCGAAGTGATCATTGAGAACGGCAAGCTTAACGGCACCTTCCGCCAATGGCATGAGAACGGAACCGTCTCCGAACGAGTCGCGTTTATGGCCGGCCAGCCGGAGGGGACTTCGATGGCTTACTTTGCGAGCGGTTATCTCAAGGCCCGGGTGGTGATGAAGGATGGCCAACCAAACGAGAAGGAATTCTGGAAGGACGGGGAGAAGAAGGACCGAGACACGGTGAAGTAGGCCATATCACTTCCATTGCTTGGGCGCGTCGCCCGCGTGGTCATGAATGTGTAGGCCGTGCTTCCAATTCAAGTTCGGACGCTACATCGAGGAGTTCAGCAGGTGTTAATCGAAAAAACCACAAGCAGTTTCGAATAAATCGAGTGTGGACAAATTAGCCTCCGGGAGGCGCATATTGAGGGAGCCTATTCGGTGGTGACCAATATGGTGATGACTGGTATGGCTCGCGTGCAAATTGATTCGATTTCACGGGGAGAATGAAAAAGGGAATGGGCTGTGTAGTGTCGGAGATCAAGCAATCATCGGCCGGTCCGAGTGCTGCCTGCGCCGGATGGGTTCACCCTGACTTGCGTCGAAGGAGAAGGAGCCTGCCCGCCTGAGGATAGCGGAGGCGTGTGGGGCGCGTGGGGAGGATAAATCCAAGGAAGAAGTAAGAAGGCAGAAGAGCATTGCCTGGGATGCAAGGATGGTTCTAGCTCTTTCGTTCCTCGCGATAACTTGTTTCACTTCCGGATTCAAGCGTCCCTCGAAATCCAGCACAAGGTGTCTCGAGCAAATCGGCTCGGGGTTGAATTGGACACCGCCGGTCAAGGCCCCGAAACCCGCATCCGCGCCGAGGCGCATCCAGAACTTCTGATCGTTCGCAATCCAATTAGCAACGTTGGGAGATCCGAACCCGAGCAAATGCATTTCTAAACTTTGTCCGACCAAATTTTGATCTCCGGCTGCTCGACACGACCCTCCGGCTTCTTTACTTTCGGCTGCATATGAGACCCAAAACAATCAGGCTCATTCTGCTTGCCATTATTCTCAGTCCGTTCATCGCCCTCGCTGCCCCGGATGCAAACAAGGCAAATGAAACCCTCCTCAAGGCCTCCTCGCCCTATGAGGACATGGTGGAGTTTGCCCTGAATAAGAATGACGCGGGCATTGCCAAGTCCCTAAATTCAGCAAAGAAGCAGGCTGCAGCCGTACGCGATGCCTTGCCTGCCGCTGCCACCGCCAAATTCGAAATGATGCTGGAGGGGCTTCAAAAAACAGCCGCTGCCAAAGAGCGTTACTCAGTGGCCACGAGCGCAGTAGAGATGTTCCGTCTGCTCATCGATGGCCTGCAGGCGGATAACCTGAAAGTGCCAAAGGAGGTCAGCCTGCTCGACTATGCCGGCTTCAAGCTGAAAGTACTGGCTGCCGCTCCTCAGCCAGATTGGAGCGCCATGCGCGAGATCGCCGGGGACGCCGCGACATGGTGGGCCGCCATTAAAGCGAAGGTAACCGAAAAAGCTTTGCGCGACGCCGTCAACACTACGGTCAAAGGTGTCCAGCAGGCTGGCAAGCTTGAGCACCTCCCCATGCTGGTGTTTGCCGCCCAAATGGATTTGGATCTGGTGGATTTGTTGGAGAGCTACTTCGATCGAAGGAAGTAAAGAAGACTTGCTGCAAAAGCTCCGCATCGCTTCGGCTTCTCAAAGAGCTTATTGCCTGCATCATTGCCTTTAAGCATATCATGTGTTATCACATAGGAATGCGCCGCTCCTTCAGGATCTTAGCCGGTCTGCTCGTCTCTGTGTGCTCCTTGCCGGCCCAGTTCGTTGCCTTTAATGACATCGGACCGGGACCAGGCACTTCCAGCAACGCCACGCTCTACTCCCTTTCTGCTCCTGTCTCCGGCGCGCTCAGGAATGCTACCAACGGCTCCAGCTTGCCGGTTAGCGTTGCAGTCACCGGCTCCGGTACTGTCGCTAGCATCACCGGCGACAATCCGGACCCGGGCACACCGGCATATACCGTGTTCAGCAGCTACGTTGATTTCGCAGGGTCTGGCACCGTCGCCTACGAGGTGGCCGGGGCATCCGCCGTTCTCACCTATAGTTTCTCCGGGTTGAATCCTGCCGGGGAATACAACTTCCAGGGCACCGCCATCCGCGGCGACTCCTCTTATGTGAATCGCTGGACATTGTTTGAGATCAACGGCGCGGTGGGATTCACGAGCAGGCACACCAGCGGCACCCTTACCAACGGAGCATCAACCCCCGGTATCGCGGCCAATCAGGTGGCTGTGAATACAGGATGGAATAACAGCGGTGACCTCGCCTGGTGGGAGCATATCAAGCCTTCCCCTGCAGGAACGTTCACCGTCAGCTCAAAACAATATCTTGGAACAGTCCCGGGTGGCTCCTCGGCAGGGACGAAAAGCTATGCCATGAGTGGCTTCCGCCTCGAGGAAGGTGGCGTCTATAGCGGGCCCACCAATGTGCCGGTGCCTGTCCAGCTCACAAATACCGTCCCGAACAGCATCAACGGGCTCAAAACGGTCGTTATAATCATGATGGAGAACCACGATT